>NZ_JBEONQ010000094.1:0-6743 GCF_040544445.1 Undibacterium sp. GrIS 1.8
CGGATGGCTTCATCGCGCAAGGCATGCACAAAGGAACGCCTCTGGTGATCAGTAGGCCAACCAAAGCCTAGCGTTTCTTGAGCGAGCTGTTGATGGGGTACCGTAAGGATTCCTTCGTAAATGAGTAACAGTGCTACATTTCAGGAATGGTGTCCCGGTGCGCGTATCGTCAGGCGTGAACTTTGGCTGTTAGATCGAGGCCAAGTGCCCTCATCACGGCGAGAGTGGTTTTCAGGGTTGGGTTGCCGTTCTCGCTGAAAGAACGGTAAAGCTGTTCGCGGGAAAGACCGGTTTGTCCGGCAATTTGCGCCATACCCTTCGCACGAGCGACCACTCCGAGCGCGTGCGCTATGTAACTGGCATCGTTCGTCTCGAACGCTTCGGCCATGAAGGTTGCCATTGCTTCGTCAGAAGCTAAATCCTCAGCGGGATCGTAGGTTGTCAGTTTTTCAGCCATTTCATTCACTCCATTCGGCAGCCAGGCGCTTTGCTGCCTTGATGTCTTTTTCCTGTGTACTTTTATCGCCGCCACACAGTAAGACGATAATTGTGTCGCCTCGTTTATGAAAGTAGATGCGATACCCAGGGCCGTAATGGATGCGCAACTCGCTAATCCCTTGTCCCACTGGTTCCACGTCCCCTGCATGACCGAAGCCGAGGCGGTCTAAGCGGGACGCGATCAAACCGCGTACCCGTTCATCCTTGAGCTGCATGCGCCATTTTCGAAAAGTTTCAGTTTGCTTTATCCCGATCATTTCTTATTGTAGTTTATAAACTACTCGGTGACAAGAATTTTTACGGGTTCGCTACATTTGGAACGTCACACCGTAGTCAATCGGCCCCAAATTCCGATCCCGCAGTTCATACATGCCGAAACGATTAGCGTGGTGCGTCCGGTACGGACTGAACGCCGCGGCCAATTCCGGTGTCAACTGCATCCCCTCCGCTTCCAGCTCCTTAAACGCCTGCGTCATCGTATGGCAGTTATGGAAAATCATCAGGTTGGCGATCAGATGATTGTACTTGATGATTTTCAACTGATCCTCGCGCACATTTTCCTCAATAGTGTCCGATCCGAAGTAGGCCCACTGCGCAAAGTTGTTGAAGCCTTCGCACTTGTTTTGCGCTGCCTGGATGACCTGGCGTAACGCATCATCGCTGATATATTCCAGCAGAAACATGGTGCGGACGACCCTGCCCAACTCGCGGAAGGCGAAGTACAACTTGTTTTTCCGGCTGGCGGTACCGGGCTTGCGCAAAATAGTTGATGGAGAAATACGCCCGGCGCGAATCGATTGCGCCACTTGCAGCATGTCCGGCAAATGGCAAGCAATCAAATCCCAATCGATAGCGTCCTTGGTAAACAGGTCGTCGATGTGTTGATACACTTCGTCGGCGGTCGGGCGGAACCATTTCAGGTCTTTCCAGTTGCGGATACGCGGCATTAATTTGATGCCCAGCAAAAACGCCAGTCCGTAAACCGGCGCGCTTTGCGCCTGGGTATCGCCATGCAAGGTGTCGGGCTGAATATCCGATTTGTTTTTGGTGAGTCCGTCCAGGATATACACTGCCTCCCATACGCCGCACGGAATGAAATGCGAGAACAGCGCGATATACGTGTCGCTGACGTGGTAGTAGGCGATGCCGCCATAGCCGCCGTAACGGATATGGCTCTCGGACAGCAGATTATTTTCGTAGAGATTCCATTGCGTGCCGTCTGCCGCCGCGCGTTTCGTGTCGCCCCAATAGCGAGGCAGTTGAAATTGATTGTACGCATTGATCGTTGTACAAATCGCGGCTTCCAGTTTTTCGGTAGTGACCTGTCTCTGATTGACAAACGACACCTGGCGCGCACTGACGTCAGCAATGTTTTTGGCAATTTGCGTTGGCCCCAAACCGGTGCCATACGCGAACACCGTCAGAATCTTGCGCCGATCTTCCTCTTGCAATTTCCCCTGGTGGCCGCTCAACGGGCCGAAATGCTTGCCCCAGCCAATCCATTGCATGGTATCGGCAAGCACGTCTAGCAACGATAGGCCCATGCCGTCGAGTTTGCGTCTCAAGGAGTCATCCAACTGCTTGAATCCGGCCGGCATTTCTTTTTTCTCTTGGCGACCCAACTTCGGTCGGCCATTGATGATCTTGAAATAGGCATTGTCCTGATAAGTCTTGTCCGCTTGCTGTGCCGCGCCCGTCAGCATGGTACGAACATGCTCGATAAATGCCTTGCTCTCGACCGGAAAGCCAACTTTCTCGCCATAATCGGCGCGTGTGCGTTCGCATTCCTCCATCGGCACGAGTTCGTCTCGGTGGTCTGAATAGGCATCGCTGCCGATCACGCAAAGATCGCCTGATTTCAATTCCCCGACCATTTGCAGGCAGACACATGCCTCGAACTGGCGGCGGTTAACTCGGGTCAGAACAGTATCGCGCTTGGCTTCGCCGGTCACCAACTTCCACCATTTTTCTGGAATCCAGACCAGATCGTCCGTGGTCAATTCTGTCTTACCTTTGCCCTTGAACGCCAGCCACTCGCTTTGCCGTTGGCTGTTCTCCAGCATGAAAGCCAACGAGCGCTCAAAGCTGGCGTCCTGGCTGGTGGACTCCAACATTAATTTACTCAAAATCCGCAGCATTTCCGCCCGCCGTGGCTTGAAGAATTTCCAGACAAAACGGCACTCGTTCTTGCCGCCATATTCCGCATGCAAGCGCGAGAACTCACACAAATCTGGGCGAGCCGTCACGGCTTGGTGCACTCCCTTCAATTGTTCGTCTGCCGATTGGACGGAATTCAAGAGCGTTTCCAGTGTCGCAAACCGGCGCAAAATCTCATCGGTCTTTTCTTGATTGTCGGCCAGATATTTTTCCAACGCTTCTTCGGCGCTATGCAACGCACGCTTCATCTGCTTGCAAAAAATAATGCAGAGATCGTCGATTACAAGCGCAAGGCGTTGCCGGATCAAGGCCAACGCAACGGTGTAGCGTTTGGCGGCGGCCATATCCACCATGCTGGCGGCATCAAGGCTGTTGCCTTCGAGTGCCCATTGTTTGATTTTGACGATCGGTATCGTCTTTAACAGGTGGGCGTGACAGGCCAACTCGGTCAACCTGTCATAGCGCTCAACCAAATAACGCATGCCGTCTATCGTCGGTTTGGCCGTATCTTGCTTGACATCGTTCCAGGGACTCACGCGGCGCGGATCGTCTCCGACCACAAAAAGCTTGTCGAGAAAGGTTCGTCCGGCATCGCCAAGCGCATCGTGGAGTTGCGTATGCAGCGCCTGATTCGTGGCGATCCGCTCGGCGCGAGCTTCCCGCAGCAGGGTATCGAATGCCGGCAACTCGTAGCGATGACGCACAAGTGTCTCGATGCCGATATTGATGATGTCGATGACATCTTCCTTGGTCAGTGCCGCTTCGGCAAAAGTTTTCCGCATCAGTACCTTGCCGTCGTCGCCGAACGGTTTGACCTCCAGAAATTCCCGCACCGCCGACAAGTGTTTGCGTCTCGCTTGAGAACAATCGTACTGCCGCAAATTCTCTCGATCATAGGGTTCCCCGATGCTGGATGCGACATGTTCGGCAATCGCATTCGGCACTTGCTCGGATTTTACAAAATAGCCCAACCGTTGATAGGTTTTTAACAGCAAGGCAAATCCCAGGCGCGTGGTGCTTGAGCGAGTCGTGGTGTCGCAACATATCCGCTCGGCATCAGTCACCGTATAGAAACGTTCCAATTCCGTTTGCGCCAGTCGGCTTTTGAATCGGGGATAGGCGGTGTCGCTTGGTTGCAATTTGGAAAGTTGGAAATTTATTAGTGCAAGAAAAACGACCGTTTATCTTGCACTCAAGAAAAGGGCCAAATAGGACGAAAAAACCACAAGAAAACTCATTGAGAAAATCAACACAATATTGTACCCTTGCTTTTAGCTTTTCTTGTACATTGGATGCATTATGTTGGTTGGGTATGTTCGCGTTTCCAAGAGCGATGGTAGTCAGACACTGGCACCGCAACGTGACGTGCTCATTGCTGCCGGTGTGGATCCAGATCGGATCTATTCGGATCTGGCGTCAGGCCGCAAGGATGATCGGCCTGGATTGAATGCTTGCCTCAAGGCCCTCCAGCCCGGCAACACGCTGGTGGTGTGGAAACTGGATCGGTTAGGCCGTGATTTGAAGCACTTAGTAACGACGGTGGATGAATTACGTACCCGCAGCATCGGCTTGAAGGTATTGGCCGGGACTGGTGCACAGATTGACACAACCACCGCAAATGGACGGCTATTTTTTGGAATTTTTGCGACGCTGGCGGAATTCGAGCGGGAATTGATTGCCGAGCGCACGCATGCGGGGCTTGCTTCGGCAAGAGCGCGTGGGCGTCAAGGCGGGCGCCCTCGGAAGATGGATCGTGCGACTGTGATGATGGCGATGGCCGCGATGGCTGACTCGAAAGCCAATGCCGCCGAAATTGCGCGCCGCTTGGATATTACGACCACGACGCTTTATGCGTATGTGAATGGTGATGGTACGTTGAAGCAAGCGGGACAGAAAATTTTGATTAACGCATAACGGAAACTGGCCGCTTACGGCCCAAGAGCAAACCATTTTATTGTTAAGATAATGCAATTGTTTTTTGAAAAAATCTTATGGCCAGACAAACAGCATTGATCATTATTGACATGCAAAAGGGTATGTGCAATAGCGCGCTTCGGTCGAGAAATAACCCATCCGCGGAAGACAACATAGCACGGCTTGCGGCAGCTTGGCGCGAAGCGAAGCAGCCGCTTGTCTGCGTGCGTCACGTCAGTCGCTCTCCCACCTCCGTGTTCGCTCCGGGCCAGAGTGGCATTGAGTTCCAGGAGCGCTTTGCGCCATTGCCGCATGAGCACGTTGTGGAGAAGAATGTCCCGGATGCGTTGATTAACACGGGACTCGAGCGCTGGCTGCACGCGCGTGGAATTCAGCAAGTCGTCGTTGTGGGCGTAAGCACCAACAACTCGGTTGAAGCCACAGCACGTACGGCGGGCAATCTTGGTTTTATGACGACAGTCGTTGCGGACGCCACCTTTGCCTTCGAGAAGCAAGACTACGCCGGTAACGTGCGCAGTGCCGAGGATGTCCACTTGATGGCCTTGGCAAACCTGCATGGTGAATACGCCGAGGTACGCACGACCGACGAAGTCTTGACTGCATTGAGAGCCTGAGCGAATGCGAATCGCACTCCTTTCCGACATCCATGGAAATTTGGCCGCGCTTGAGGCGGTCGCGGCCGACATCGAACTTCGGGCCGTGGATCAAGTCGCCAACTTGGGAGATAGCTTGTCCGGACCGTTGCTTCCACTCGAAACGGCACGTTTCCTGATGGCGCAGAACTGGGTTCACTTGGCTGGCAATCACGAACGACAAATTCTTGATGCCCGGTCGGGCTGCGGAGGCAGATCGGATCAGTACGCGCTTGGAACGCTGTCATCGTTAGAGTTGGACTGGCTGACGTCTTTGCCGCCCAGTGCAAAACTGCCGGATGACGTGCTGCTCTGCCACGGCACTCCTCATAGTGACTGCATAACCTTGCTGCAGACGGCAGAACGCGCGGCAACATCGGATGAAATTGACGAGCGCCTCGGCGAGGCTCGGGCCGACGTCATCGGGTGTGGACACAGCCATGTTGCACGGTCGGTTCGCGCGGGGTGTGGGACACTGATTGTCAATCCCGGTAGCGTAGGCCAGCCTGCTTATGCGGACGATTATCCATATCCTCATAACGTCGAGACTGGATCGCCCGATGCGCGCTACGCCATCCTCGAACAGCGCAATGGCCAATGGCTAGCCGCGCTCATTTCGGTGCCTTACGATGCTCACCCAATGGCGAAGCTCGCGCATGCGCGGGGCATGCCGGATGTCGCACATGCTCTGCTAACCGGGTATATGCCTAGCAATACGTAACACGACCGCTTGGCAGCGCTCTAGCATTCATGCTCATCTGCGCGACGTAAATTTGCCAGTGGCTACTTCGGGGGCGGTTCCGGTCATCCAGTAGCGCAGAAAGCCATTAATTTCATGGTTTTTTAGCATGTTACTCATTTACGCAGGAATCCTTACGGTACCCCAGTAATGTCAGCTTTATGCCTTCAGAGGCTAGTGCTGCAGACAAAAATAGACTGTTATGCATTGGACTTGATTATGAAAAATGGTGCGCCAGCAAAAGCCGGCAGATTGTAGTTGATGCAAGTTCAATATAGAGAAGGTATGGCGAATCACTCTAACCCCGAGTCATGCGATGTTCATCGTGAGATGCGCATCGAAGCGTTGACAGGGGACACCGACAGGCCAGCCATTGAGCCGCGAAATCAAAATTACGGGATGCCGACGGAGTCATTTTATTCGGAAGGCAACATGACACATGGCACTAATCGCAAGTCATATGTTGATCCCGCGCGGTCTGAGACCCTGTGCATGTCGGGAAGCAATTTGCACGGAAGCTGGGAGATCTCAACGGCGCCCGCAAAATTGCGCGGGCTGGGCGGAGAAGGTGCAAACCACAATGCCGCCATAGACGCTGGTGAGAAGTCGGATACGCCCGTAGTACCGAAGAAGCAGCCGAACAAAGGGAAACCTGCGGAGGATGTGGAGGAAAGGGGCGTAGCCAAGGGGGAGTGCGCAAGAGATTCCCGCTGACCGGACTCAGTGCCGGGAAACAGCGTTGACGGGTCTTGAGCGCATACGGGTGGCCGCTAAGAAAGATA
>NZ_JBEONQ010000095.1:0-6607 GCF_040544445.1 Undibacterium sp. GrIS 1.8
TGGACGCCCAAACTCCGTCCGTAGTCAGAAAGTTCCTGCATAAATGATCGGGGTTGGGGTACTTTTTACTTCAACTTTTAAGTGCACCAACGCCGATCCGAATACTACGGCTGACCACATCTGTAAGACGTCGCGCCGATTGCTGTTACGGTGCTTCGGTTTAATTCAGCTGCATAACTAGTGTTTTCCTGGAGACAAACAGATAGCCCATCAGAGACAGTGTGATAAAGCCGACCGTACTGATCGTGAAATTTGCGCTGGGTTGGAACGACAGATCTGATACCACCATAGTACCTATTCCGGCGAAGCAATATTGGATGCATGTGAGCAGTCCCAACGCATGGGCCCCTTTGTCCCGGAAGTAGTTCGTCACGATCACCTGCACGGGCGGGTTGATGAGGGCCGTGGCCAGCCGCAGTAAGCAAGTACCTAGCGTGATCAGGCCGACGGTAAGCATAGTGTCGTGGGTAAACATTTGGGCAAGGATGACGGAGGTGCCCAGCATAGAAGTATAAATGCCGATTCCGACGATCTTCTGCGGTGTCACGTTGCTCGCGTTGAGCTTGCTCATCATACGATTTCCTAACAGATAAGCCAGAGCGATACCGATGAACAGATAGGCATAGTTGGTTTCACTCATCCCATACTGGTTGATGTACATGAAGCTGGAAATGCTGATAAATGCATAGAAAGCGGCAAACGCGGCGCCGACAATCAACGCGAGACCCAAAAAGTAGTTGTTCTCGAGAACACTGTAGTAACTCAGGAGATGCGTCTTCATGCTGAAGTTGGCGCGAAACTCTTTTTGCCGATGGTTACTCTCGCATATCACCACCCACGCCCATGCGAATAAGGGAATTTCGAACAGTGCGATGGCCCAGAAGCAATTGCGCCAGTTGGAGACTTTCACGATCCATGCGCCCAATACCGGTGCGAGGATCGGCGAAAGAACCAGTCCGACTACCAACAAGCCGGTAGCGTGAATCTGCGCCTTCTTGTCCATAGTATCCTTGATGATCAGCCTTAAGACGATATAGACCGCCGCACTACCCAGTGCCTGCGCGGCTCGTAACGCGATCATGGCAGGCATGGCAGTACACAGCGCGATCCAGACCGAGGCGGCGATATGTATGAGCAGACAGGAAAGAACCACAGAACGGCGTCCCCACAACTCGCTGACAACGCCGATAAACAGCACGAAGAACGCTTGGCTGTAGTTGTAGACTGAGATAGTTAGATTGCTCACGTCCATTGATACGCCGAATTCGCGGGCAATCAGGGGCAAGCCGGACAGGAAAATATCCGTGCATGCCTGGGTGGAGAAAAGAAGTAATACCATAAGGATGACAGGGGGGGGGCGAATGCCATTTGAGTTCATAGAATAATCCTGCAAATAATGTGTTCAGTGACAGTCCAGCGCTAAGAGTTGCTGGGCCAAAGGCGGGCGGACGTCTGGACTGGTAAGGCCGTCCTCCCAGGCGCGGCGGAGCGCGACTTGCAAGTCTGCATACTCGGAATCAGACACGTTCGCCGGCCTGTTTTCGCGCATCGCGGTGGCGATGTGGCGTAGCTGTTCCAGTTGGTCGCCGATATAAAACGGTAGCCGCACGTCGCTGAGGTCGACTCGGTGGCCGTCCGGCAAAATGCGCGTGTCACGCTCGAAATCGATGCTGAAGCGGCCTATCTGGATTAGGATGTAGCGCGAGTGGCTGCTGTTCTCGGAGCAGTGCGAAACCCGGTGAATGGTATTGGCGGGCACCTGCACGACCTGACCCGGATGAAAAAGACAGGACTGGCCGCTCTCCGGTAGTTCTAGCAACAGACGCCCAGAGGCGCAATAAGTAATATCGGAAATATACGTATGGCGGTGAAAGGCTAGGTTCTCGCTACCTACGTTATAGATGCATACACGGATATCGCCAGCGAAGGAAAATTCTTTGAAGTCCATTGCTCACCTCCCTTGATGAATTAGACTTGAATCGGCCGCCGCGAAAATCGCCCAGTCCTGCGCGACCACCTTAGCGGCATTCACGAACGCTGCCGCGTAGTTGTTCTGATTTTGCCAGTACTGCGTGACCGGTCCGAAGGAATACAGATGGTCCGAATGGCGCGTGCCAGCTATCGTTGCGTGCGCCACCCGAAAGCTGCTCGACTCCGCAGCAGCAACGCCGCCCGTCCGATAGCCGTCCTCGCTGTATTCCAGCAGCTCACCACTTTCCAGCAAATGACGGATGAGTTGGGATGGATGGCGGCGCATGTCGTAATTGTGGCCATGGGATCGGATCACGATATCGGGCAGAACCGCTCTTTCGTCACCACCGATCGTGAACGCAGCACTGAATTGCTCCTGATAGCCAAGGCGTACCGTCGACAGTACTCCGGCCTCGACTAGCGCGACGAGTTTCTTCGCGTTCTGTAGGGGAATCGGCACGGCGGTGCGGATGAAATGAGTATCGAACTGGCTGTCGTAACGGAGCTTGTCCGCAGCCCTCAAGTGCTCATAGAAGCGCAAGCGGCGCGCACGCAGCACGATGGCGTGGACTATGCGTTCGCTGCGTTCGCCGCGGATTTCGGTCAAGAGCTTGTCGTAAGCGCTGGCAAACGGTGGAGCGGCGACATCGTTGAAACTAAGCCGCCCGTCGCTCGCAGCGGCTAATTCGGCGTCAATCAGCGCGATCACGTCGTCGAGCAGGACTGTCCCGTGGTTGCTTTGCCTTAGCTCGTTGATGGCGTTGTCTTTCAGATAGCGGAACTCGTCATTCAAAAGAGGCCAACGCACGCCGGGGAAGAATCCCGAGCGCGAGCCAGCGATAATCTTGACGTCCTCCACCCCGAAGTAGTGCCAGTCCGGCTCGAAGCTCCGCGCTAAACCGTCCGCACCGTATACAAACCTGCCATGTTCACACGCGCTCAAGATGGCATCGACCGCGCTCGGCCCCATGCCTTGGACATACACCGTGAGTTGCCGTTGTCGGTGTGCCTGCTGATAAGCCAACATACTGACATGAATGTTTTCCGGGGGGTAAGGCGAAGCCAGCACGGCGGTGCTGGACTGTTCGCTGGGCCAATGGCCAGAGGCCAACAACACTTTGTCCAGGTGCTCGAGGCGGGTAACCGCGCCACTGGTTCGACATTGGATCGTCAACGCGAAGTGGCCGTCGCGGGTCGCGCCGTTGATCGCTTCGTGACCGTTGAAAGTGCATACCGATATTCCGTGGCCAGCTGCGCGCTCGCTCGCCTGCTTGAAGCGGCTCGACAGGTACATGCCGAACAGGGCACGCGGATAAAACGCCGTTGCGACTGGTTCCCACTGTTCAAGCTGGGTGCTTGGATCAGAAGCCAGTATCAGTTCAGGGTGGTCAGCGATGATCTGCTCGCGGCGTTCCCGCATCCAATCGAGGAAATCATTGTCGAACAAGGACATTTTTTCTGCCGGGTTATTGCACAGGTGGTATGGTGCGCTGCAGTCGCTGCCATATGGAAATCCGGGCCCGTTCGTCGGCTGGCGTTCGACGGTGGTGATGACAATGTCACCTCGCAGGACGGTGTCACTGTCGATGCTCCGGCATAAGGTGTCGACCAGGTGCCAGAGCATGCAGGTGCCGGAGAATCCGGTGCCAATGATGCAGTAGCGCGTCATCAACGCAGGCCGTCCAGCGCGATTTTGATGCGCTGTGCCGCGCGGGTCAGCACCGCGCTGTCCCTTCCGCAATTGATCCTAACGAAATGCCGATAATGATCTTTCCCGGCATAGCCTTCCGCAAAATGCTCTCCCGAAATGGTCGCCACACGTGCTTCTTGCAACAGGAACTGTTCTGCATGGGTATATCCCAGCTGCTGGTATCGCTTCGCATAGGTTGACAGGTCAGCGAAGATGAAATAACCGCCTTGGGGTGTATGTACTGATAACTGACAGGCCCGCAGCAGTGCGATCATCTCTAGCGCACAGTTGCGCGCCTGGGTCGCTCGGCGATGTGCCACCTCGTCCATGGCCTCTTCCATTGCGTGGAAGCAGGCCACCTGGCCGTAGGTGCCGGCGAACGAATTGAGGTTGACTTGGACGTTGGCGGCGACCGCGATGAACCAGTCCGGCGCGTACATATAGCCGATCCGGTCGCCGTGCATGCCGTACGTCTTGCCCGGGCCCGTCACGTTGACTACACAATCTCTCATGCGGTAGGCGCCGACCGTGAGCGCGGCGAATGCCTTGGCTCTTTCGTTGAGGATATGGGCTTCGTACGGGCAGTCGTAGATAACTATCATGGGCGCCAAGCCATCCTCTGCTCTATCGATGTTGTGTTTGGCGACGACGGCGCCCAACGCCTGCAATTCCGACGTCGTGTATACCTTTCCGGTCGGGTTGATGCAATCGCCCAGAATGATTAGCTTGGTGTTGGGGGTGATGGCGTCACTCAAGGCGTTAGCCGACACGCCTTTTTCGATGAGCGCGTCGGACTGGACAAACACGGGGGTGCCCCCATGCAGACGGATCATGTCGGCGTAGTGTGGCCAGTTGGGCAGCGGCACGATGACTTCGTCGCCTGAGTTCAGCAGACTATGCAGTACGACCGCGATGGCGCCCTTGATGCCCCCCGGCGTGACCATGATCTCGGTCGCTGGATCATACGTAACGTCGTGCACGCGTGCAACGCGCTGCGCAATAGCCTTGAGTAAAAAATCGAATCCCTTGACGGGAGCGAACTGGTGGATAAGGTGCGGGGTATTCTTGATGAAGTCGATTACGCCTTGGTCGATACGCAGATCGGTGGGCGTGTCGAGAGTACCGATGCTCAGGTCGATGATCTTGTCGGGTTCTGCATAGCCCTCGTTTAACTGAGCGATGCGCATACGCATACCGTGAGTAATCGACTCGCCGATGCTGAGTGCGGCGTGGGAAAAGACGTTATTTAATGGCTTAGTCATGTTGTCATCCTATTGGGAGAGGCCATTAGACATCCGCGGCGCAAGACAATTCGCCGCGCACGTGGCCATTCCATGGTGTTTAATTGGCAAGCTGCGCGGCGTGGCGATACATACCGTTCCACATGTGATGCTGGATCTTTAGCGTTTGGTCGATACCATAGATAATATCGGCTAGGTCGGCTTCCGACGAGCAGTTATTCAGAACACATTGCTGCGCATCTGCGGCGTGGCGATCCTCGACACCGCTATCGAGATGGCAATTGAAATAAACCTCGACGTCATGGGTGTAGCGTTTTTGATCCAAATTGTGGCGGCTGGCACCGAACGCGTCACGGAAATGCGTAAGCATGATGCTCGCGTGAGTTTCAAGGGCGTACGCAACTCCCAACATTGTTCGATAATTCATTCCCAGCAATTGGTTTACTTTGGAGCGGTAATCCTTAGTTTCTTCTATCACCAGCGCGAATGCTTTATCGTTGCGCGTGCCATCGCGGCGACCTTCCAAGTCCCTGACTTTCAACGCAGGCAGGTCAAACTCGAACTGACCATACAGATTATGCGAATTTTCCATAAGTAACTCGTGGCAATGCGATTTTTTACCATCACCGCATTCCTCGTTGAGAATATACGAAAACAAGATTAGAGTGTCTTGGTCGTGTTCTTTCGCCGCGTGGCCGCAGATGTGGGCGATGCCGATTACAGTAGCCATCGTCCGATAGAAAAAATTCGCCCGATGAATCGCAAACAGTGTCGGCGTTAACTTGGTTTCTTTCAAAAGTTTGAAATAGTCGTTGGTGAAGACTGGATGGTCTGCCAGTTCGTTCATATAGCTCAATAACTGTTGCTGCATCATTTCTCCTTGGTTTTGTCCAATATTGAGTGGGTTAGAGTTGTAGATTTTATATCGTTGGTAAAAAATAATGTATGTGGAAATCACTAACTATTAAATATTGTTAAATTATGTTAGCAATTGATAAACTATTCAGACCGTAGCTCCATGGAAGCCAGTGATCGAGCAGCGGCTAGGGCAAGCCATGACAGCGGTCATTCGTGACAACAGCGCGGCCTTACTGTCGGCTAAACCAGTCGTTGTTTAAGAAAATCGTCGTTTATATGGGCTTTACGCAGGGTTCTGTCGCAATAGCGAACCCAAGACGGAGTCTTGGCAGACGGATTCCGCCTATCATTAAACAGAGCGGATTTTTCCTGCCAAAGCATAAAATTGGTCGGCAAAAGACAGATCATCTGCACCTTCCATCATGAGTTGACCCTTGCGAATCATGTGCATGAGTTCGATACCAACCAGGATGCTTTTGGCTGATCGGAACGATTTGAATCCGAGCATTGGTTTTGTTATCCGTTTCACTGCACGATGGTCTTGTTCCACGATATTATTGAGGTACTTGATCTGACAGACCACCATAGGTATTTCCATGGAAGCGTTGATCTCGTCAATCGCCGCTTTGTTGGCGCCGCTCTTGTCCATCGTGACTTTTGCAGGTGTGCCGTTCGCCTCCATGGCTTTGTCGAAAAACCGTCTGGCTGCTGCCTTGTCCCGCTTGGGGGTCAAGAGAAAATCAATCGTCTTGGGCGTTGGTGCACTTAAAAGTTGAAGTAAAAAGTACCCCAACCCCGATCATTTATGCAGGAACTTTCTGACTACGGACGGAGTTTGGGCGTCCAG
>NZ_JBEONQ010000096.1:0-6290 GCF_040544445.1 Undibacterium sp. GrIS 1.8
CCACGCCATGATTGCCACTCTTTAAATTTATCCTGTTGCTATTGTCTCATTTGAGGTAAACACTCTGCTTGGCTTTTTATCGTGCAAAGATCTCGCTCTATTACATCTCTGTCAGTTTTAATTGTAACAATTGTTACATTTTTCATTAATTTGTCATGTCAGCGTCACTTCACTGTCATTCGCACTCTTTAACATTGCAACCTCATTAATGTTGTTTTGGCGGTGTTTTTGATCGCGTCTTTGCCCACGTTTTCTTTAGACGTTTTTGCTAATTCGTTCTTACCAAATTTTATCCAATTAAATGTCAGCCTCAACTGTGCGCTTTCCTACGCATGCTTTGCGTACGCTTACGATGCCTGTACTTGCATAGCTGGTTGTTTTGCTGATGTTTATTTTGCTGTTATTTATTTTATTCATCATCAACTTCAAGAGATCCTATTATGCGTCAATCTGTATTAGTTCTCAGCCTGGCAGCTGTACTTGCTTCGCTAGCTGGTTGTGGCGGTTCCAGTAATGTTGCCAGTGCTCCTGCAACGCCTCCTCCAGTGACACCTGCAGTACAACGCACCATCATCATGGTGTGGGATGGATTGCGTCCAGATTCAGTCAATCCAACCGACACTCCTAACCTGTATGCCTTGCGTCAACAAGGTGTGCAATTTGCCGATCATCATTCGACTTATCCAACCTTCACAATGATGAATGGTTCGTCTTTTGCAACCGGTTCTTTTCCAAAAACTAGCGGTTTCTACGGCAATACATTCTGGACGCCGCCACAAGCTGGCGCTACTCAAGCTATTCCTGTTGGCAAGTCAGCAGCAGGCAATGCTCAGGATTATCAAGATCCGGTATTTACAGAAGATTACGCTGTATTGAGCACGCTCAATGATTATTACGGTGGTCAATTATTGTTAGTCAAAACCTTATTTAAGACGGCACAAGATGCAGGTCTGAAAACAGCCACTATCGGTAAATCTGGCGCTGCGTTTATTCAAGATCTTGGTCGCGGCGGGATTTTTCTTGATGAGAACGCGGTATTGCCGCAATCTCTGGTGACCGATTTGCAGGCTGCTAATTATGCTTTACCGCTGAATACGACCTTTGCTTATCCGGCTGGCACAGTGACGCTCAGCGCCACTAACGGCAATCCAACAGCGCGTGCTGGTGCATTGACGTTTGCCTTACCAAATGGCCTGCAAGCCAAAGATGCGACCGATACAACGCAAGGCAATCCAGAAGACGCTGCCAACAAATACATGATGAACATTTATACCAGTTTCATCTTGCCGAAAAAATTACCAGACTTGTCTTTAATCTGGTTCCGCACACCAGATAATACTGAGCATGCTTATGGACCAGGTTCAGCTAATTACCGTAAAGCGCTGGCATCACAAGATACGCGTTTGGGTGAATTGCAAGCTGGTTTGAAGGCAGCTGGTTTGGATACAACGACAAATATTATTGTGGTGTCTGATCACGCACACAGCAATGTATCTGGCCCAACCAGTTTGTTCCCATTGCGCGCAATCAACGCAAGCACAACAGTGACCAGTGGTGTAACCAATGCGACGCTGGGCGCTAAAGATTCTGTTACTGGTTTCTCAGTTTCTGGTGATGTACGTACTGCCGATTTATTGACATTTGCTGGCTTCAAAGCATTTGATGGTAACGGTTGCAGCACGAGTGCCATGTACGGTATTAAATCTGATGGCAGCAATGTGTATAACGTCGGTGTCGACACCACAGGTACTTTGTGCGGCACTACCAACGCTAAATATCAAGCAATCAGCGCGACTTTAGCTACACCGGTTGCCAGTTTTAAAGTACCGGCAACATTGCCAGCCAACGGCATCGTGATCGCGGCTAACGGTGGCTCTGATTACCTCTACATGCCAGATCATGATCTGACTACAGTGACCAATGTTGTGCGCTTCTTGCAATCACGTGAAGAATATGGTGCGATCTTTGTTGATAGTCGTTACGGTGCGATTCCAGGCACATTGCCGATGGCGATGATCAATCTGGAAAACAGTGTACGTTCCAGCAAAGGGCAGCCGGATGTGGTGGTGAGCTTCAATTGGGATTCGCAACAATTAGTCAATGGTTTGCCAGGCATTGAGTTTGAAAGTACCGGCGGCAATCGCGGCATGCATGGCAGCTTCAGCCCGATCGATGTACATAATACCTTGATCGCCAACGGCCCGGCTTTCCGCACAGGCATCACTATCAGCAACCCAACCGGTAACGTAGACGTAGCACCCACAGTTGCTTATATCTTGGGACAATCTATGCCGCAAGCCGATGGACGCGTGCTCAGCGAAGCATTACTTAAACCTGCGACGACATCTTCATTGGTAGTAAAACCATCGATCCTGAATCCGACCACACCATCCACAGGACTGACTTTTAAACTGCCTACTGATCCAACCGGCGTTACCATTGATACTGCATACAGCAATGGCAGCTACTCAGTCAATTTAGTCGTAAAAGACTTGACCATCGATGGTAAAACTTACCGTTATTTTGACTACGCACAAGCAGTTCGTAACTGATCTATTCAATACTAATTATCTATGAAATTGATGCAAGTAAAATCGTTCAACACGGTGAGCCCGCGCCTGGCGCGGGTTTTTTTTATAATCGCAACAACTGTATTTGCCGCGAGTAGTCAGGCTGCCGGACTAGATTTTGATAAAACCTTCAATGACAAAGGTGAGTCACGCCAGTTGCATTACCAGGCGACTTATTCGTTAGATGGAAAAACACATCAAGTTGATATCTGGCGTGACCGCAATCAACAACTAAAGCGCCGTACCGACGACGCCGTCGAGACATTTATTTTTAAGCCAGCAAAACAGACAGAATGGAGCATGATAGTGCTTGATCTCAAGCGCAAGATCCGCACAGATATTGATCGTACTAATTTATATCGTATCGGCCATTTCACTGACTGGTTTAGCCTGTCGCATTCCTTAAGCAGACCAACGGCGCAATACCAACTGAGCACTACCACAACGCCAGTACTGGAAGAGAAGCCGATTTCAGCCTGCACCTGGTACAGCCTGAGCCGCAATAATCAGGAAAGCAAAATCTGCTGGAGCAAAAACCTACACTTACCTTTAGTGATTGCTGACCACAACAATCAAGTGCAATGGCGTGTGACTAACGCGAATACAAAAAATATCGCCGCCTCAGCGTTTCAAATTCAAGATCAGGGGTTTGTACGGAATAATGCTAACGAGGATATTCAAGCGGATTGATATCAATTCAATTGATGGTTAAATTGGATGTCGAACAGTCGAGCGGTCATTGTAGAAACAAAAAAAGTTCGCAAGCGGAACTATTGTTTATAAAATTAGGAGAAGACCATTGCGCCGGTTTTAGGCTCCCAGAAATCAACGGACGATGAAGTCATCGAATCTCGGAACAACAGCTCAAACTTCGATGGTTCAGGTAGCAATTTTTTCAGAGTCTGGACGACGCGAAGCAAGCGGAAGTCGTTTTCTGGCGCATCATCACAGGTATCGTTGATACAAAAAAACGGTAGCTCGCCAAAGTTGGCAAGTAGAGCATCGAACTGTCGTTTGGCATGATTGTCGCCAGTATTTATATGCAAAGGATCTAATACTATTTGTTGGGCAACCCCTATGTGTACCATCCAGCGTGGAACTAGATCGGGAACGATTGCGGGCGATCGCCATGAGCGGAATGTTGTTGAACGTACCCGTTCGAATAATTCTGGTGCAATTTGTTCAAGCGCAAACATTGCACTGCGGAGCATGGGGCGGGGGGAGTGCGAATAAACGCGGGGATCATGACTGTAGGTCGAATAGCGCTGTGAGAGCCAATTCCTCGATAGTATTGACGCATTGACCAACGCCGACTCATCGGGTTGTAAGACTTCATAGTCTGGTATTGATTTTGTCTCAGAAAAAATTCTCAGACAGTCACCAAACCACCAATCAATATCGACTTTCGCACCGAAAAAAACATCGTCGTTGAGATAGATAAATTTTTCTGACAAGTCAGGGATATGATGCAGGTAAGACTCTATATGACCTGAGTCAAACACCGATCCTGCCATGTTCGGAATCAAATCTCGATGATTAATGATAGTGATGTATTCCGACGAACGCAGCCATGATGGAGTCTGATCATCGCTGATGATATAAACGTGACCGTGCTCAGGAAAAAACTTTTCCAATGCGCGTAGGTTGAATAGCAGCTCTCCGTTGTCGCGATATCTGCCAGCCGTGTTTCCGTGCGCTGCTAACTCGTCTGGATTTTCTATTATCCAGTGAGCATACGCCTGCTCCCGTTTTATTTGCCACATCGGATCTGAACCGTCTACCCATAAATAGACAATATCGATTTGTTCCGAAACCTTACGTGCGTCGTTCATTAAGCCAGCCATCTTTCTATCCGTATTATTTTGAGTGGTACACGTTCTATGCGAGCTCTTGCAGGACTTGTCAGACTAGCTGCATCGAAACGACAATTGTCCTGTCCATACCTAGAAGATTTAGTCGTCGATATCCCTAAGTCAAAGAAACTCACGGTTCAATTTAAAATTCGAATGATGTTGACAGTTACATCGCGTTTCCATATCCGGAAGACGCGCTATGAACGTGATTCATTGCGATGTAATGATTTGTTCGTGTTGTAGGCACTGACAAATGAAGTGAGACTGCTAAAGTCCAAAAGAAAAAGGGCTGCAAATAACTGCAACCCCTTGTATCTTATGGCTATCCTTCCCTGATATTAATCAAGTCGTTGCGGAGTAGCAATCAAATCAAGCAGACGAAGGTTAACAGCGATTGCCGAGTTTCACAAGAGTTTTCGAGCCTAAACTAGCGGGTCATAGAATAGACAGGACACGAGGACGGTTCTGTCGCATTAGTGAGGTTAGTGGAGCCGATGAGGTAAACTGCGATGCCCAAACGCAGGAAAAATTGACATGATCAGCTTCAAAGGGATGCGCTTTCCGATCGATGTGATCTTGGTGTGCACCCGGTGGTACGCCGCTTACCCGTTGAGCTATCGGCATCTGGAGGAAATGATGGAAGAGCGCGGCGTGTCGGTCGATCACTCATCAATCAACCGCTGGGCTATCCGCTTTCTGCCGCTCATCGAAAAGATGGCGCGCAGATATAAGCGCCCGCTTGGCGGCAGCTGGCGTATGGATGAGACATACATCAAGGTGAAAGGCGCTTGGAAATATCTCTACCGCGCCGTGGATAAGCAGGGCATGACCGTGGACTTCCTGCTGACAGCCAAACGCGACATGGCTGCGGCAAAGCGCTTTTTTAACAAAGCGATGGGAGCGAACGGGGATCCTGACAAGGTCGCAATGGATAAGAGCGGAGCCAACAAGGCTGCCATTGATGCGATCAATATTGGCCGCGTTCAGCCTATCGTTGTGCGCCAGGTCAAGTATCTCAACAACATCGTTGAGCAGGACCACCGCGGCATCAAGCGGATAACCAAACCGATGCTTAACTTCAAATCTTTTCGATCGGCCAGCGCAGTGCTCGCTGGCATCGAGCTCATGCACATGATTCGAAAAGGTCAGTTTGACACTGATGGTCTTGCGGACCTGTCATTTGCGCAACAATTCTATGCCCTGGTAGGACAGGTCCGTCCAGCGTAAAGGTACACCCTCGTCGTGTCTGCAAGAGCTGGTCTCAGCTAAACAACGCGACAGAACCTCCAAGAGTCTAAGAAGATTGCTTTCGATATCAGAAAAAGTGTGGTGAAGGCGGCCAGATTTGATGCCCGGAATGCGGGCAACACGGCCCTGAGATGGAACATCGTAAATAGTTAGCCAGGGCAAATAATCGATGCCGGTGCCCTGGCCGCGCCCTTCCCTGAGGAAGCGCGCATGTTTTGCCTCGTCGAATTCGTATCTACGCTTTGCCATGACATAGGAATTTGAATGCAGTAGCTTAGTATAAATCTTCTAGCGCATGATGCAACTATATTATTAATGTAAAGACTTTATTAGCTATGTAAAGACTTTATTATTAAGAGACAGGTCAGGAAGTCCAAAAAATCACTTACTCCACCGTCACACTCTTAGCCAAATTCCGAGGCTTATCGACATCCGTCCCCCGCGCCAACGCCGTGTGATATGCCAGCAATTGCAGCGGCACAGTATGCAAGATCGGTGACAACATGCCGTAATGTTCTGGCAAGCGGATGACGTGTACGCCTTCGCTTGAGGCAATGCGGGAATCTGCGTCGGCGAAGACGTACAGCTCGCCGCCACGGGCGCGGACTTCTTGCATGTT
>NZ_JBEONQ010000097.1:0-6140 GCF_040544445.1 Undibacterium sp. GrIS 1.8
ATCATTTTGGACGCTCATTTCATTTAGGGGGTGTTGCCGCTCCCATTTTGGCACATCGATGCCGTTTGAAAGAGGGCGTCCATTCCATTAGAGCCTAACTGTGCGAATCGTCACTTTTTCGCGCATATAAACGAAATTATAAACATTATTATGCGCATAAAAATGCGTATATATGCATTTTTATGCGCATAATAATGTAAATTCAAGTAAAATCAGATCCAAAATATGACAGGAAAAATATATCGGTGCCGCTGATATTGCCATATTCCTGGGGGGACACCATTGAAACGACAATTACTTGATAAGCTAATCAATTGGAAATCGCAGCAGCAACGCAAGCCGTTGTTAATTGATGGGGCGCGTCAGACCGGGAAAACGTATCTACTGACACAATTATTGGGACAGAGGTTTACTCAAACGCTCCATCTCGATTTTCTGGAACGCCCTGATCTCGCCCAAGCATTTGCGGGATCACTAGCCCCAAACGAGATTCTGTCAAATATTGAATTGCTCACAGGACAAGTTTTTAATCCCGCTACCGATTTATTAATACTTGACGAAATTGGTGAGTGTGAGCGTGCAATATCATCTTTAAAATATTTTGCAGAAAAAACTCCAGACTATTACATCGCTGCCAGTGGTTCTAATATCGGATTGCTCAATTCGTTTCCCGTTGGCAAAGTCGAGCAATACAATTTGCGTCCTCTGACATTTTACGAATTCCTACTCGCTTCAAATGAGCCTGCGCTGATCAAAGCTTTCGAAACGCAAGTTAATAGCCCCGCAGCACACAACATCTTATTTGATAAACTAACCGATTACTATTTCACCGGCGGACTGCCTGAGGCAGTAGCAGCATGGTTTGCGAATCCAGACGCCAGCATACTCGAACGTATTTCAAACGTCAGACAGATTCATGCAAATTTAGTAGAAGGGTACCGTCGCGATTTTGGAAAGTATTCGAACAAAGGCGACGCTCAATTAATTGAAGCCGTCTTCAATCAAATTCCTGCTCAATTGTCTGCAGTCGTCGATGAGTCAGTCAATCGTTTCAAATTCAAAGGTGTCTATAGAAATAAATCACGCTATGGTGAATTTGAAACAGCGATCAATTGGTTACACAGATGTCGCCTCGCATTGAAAAACCACCCAATAGAAGGAATGCCTAGAACACCGCTCGCTGCTTACCAAGAAGAAAACAAGGTTAAGCTCTTCCTGTTTGATGTCGGTCTTCTTAACAATATGCTCGGCGTCGGCTTTCGCGAAATCAAACAACAAGCATTCGAATACAAAGGCTACATCGCCGAAAATTTCGTCCAACAAGAATTGGCCGCAATCGGCATAGAACCTAGTTTTTCATGGAGTGATGCACGCGCAGAAATTGAATTCATTGTCACCAATGATCAAGGCCAAATTATTCCGGTCGAAGTCAAAAGCGGTAAGCGCACACGCGCAAAGTCGCTGCAATCATATATTGAAAAATGCAAACCACACAAGACTATTAAACTCACTGGAACGCAGGGTTCAACAGAAATCGAGCAAACTCATATCGTGATGCCGCTTTACTATGCAAAATATTTGCCAACTCGCTGGTAATTAGCGGAGGGTACTTCGGCTCTTGCATTGCTTCTTTTTTGAGCCATTTACTGATGGTATTGCGAGACAAATTGGTTCGTCTCGCAATTTCTCGTATCGAGAGTTTATCGCGGAAATACATCCGCCTTATTTTGGTTAACATGTCCACGGTGATCACTCCATGTCTCCCTGCTCATTTGTTCAGCAGGCAATTCAATCACGTGGCTCAGTTTAGGGTGATCTTCAACAGTACAAAGTCCTAGTTTGTTAAACAGCGCAGAGAATTTTCCACTTCAATTGAAATTCAGCGTCCAGGAAATTTTCGCCGATCCAATGGCCGTAAGGGCTCCTGTGAATCTCTCTGGAAACGCCCCACGCTGACAACTGGAAAATTTACGACGCTGTTGCCGGCTCGATTAGGTTCAAAAGGCCGCCTGTCCGCACCTTGGTACCGCATTGCGTACTGTTTTCGCGCGCCAACTTTAATGGCGTTGCCAGCCCCGATTGGTCAAGCATTCACAACGCGGCTCTCCCTATCTGCGAGACTTAAAAGCTATAATAGGTAAAAATATCAATAAACTAACATTTAAATGATAACATAATCAATATAATACTTTACCTTCTTGACAAGTGAGATGGTAGATCACTAACCTGTCTTTTGTTGGAGCGAGCCGAAGTCTTTGCATTTCCATATCTTAATCAGAAATCCAAACTCGGGAGGTCGTTCATGGTCACCACATCTTACCAATCTGTCGGAACTAATGCGAAAGCTGAATTCACGCTCAAATTACATCGCGGTGAGGGCATGATACTGCTGGGAATGAATTGGAAATCAGGCAAACCGCCTGTCAACTTTGTGGGCTTCGCGATCGAGTACCAGCCACCCTCCGCTAAGGCATTTAAACCTCTTAACAACCGACTATCATTTCCGACGCCCGGCGGCGCGATCGGTCCTCAAGTGCAGTCTAGTCTTGTCGCACCCATACAGAAGTTCCGCTGGGTACATTTCCCGTCAGAAGCGCAAACCGCTGGCGCGTTCAACTATCGCGTCACTCCTCTCTTTATGGATGCCGAGGAGAATCTCAGCCAAGGGGAGCTTCAGCAAGCAAATATTGAGCTCGGCAAGGATACCTACCAAGGTGAACTCAACGTTTCCTTCACTCGCGGCTTTGTCTCGTCACAAGCTTTCATCGATCACTATCAACAGGACGGACACACCATCAGTGAAATTCTCCCCGATAATCCTGACAACGGATTGGACTTCAAACCAACTCACCCAGATGCTGTTGAAGCGCTCTCTTGGCTGGGATTTGAGTCTCGCCAGTCCATTTTGGAGGTGCTCGATACGGCTTTAGCAACGCCGACAGCGACAGTTAAAGCCATTGCATACGACCTAAATTTACCCGAAGTGCTCGAACGGTTTGAACGACTCGGCAATCGTCTCACTATCATTGTCGACGATTCCGGTCAGCATGGATCTGCTACCTCATGTGAAAGTCAGGCCACTGCTCGCCTAGTGAAGTCTGCGGGAGCCAACCAAGTCAAGCGTCAGCACATGTCTGGACTACAGCACAACAAAGTGTTGATCGTGGAAAGCGGCACTTACAAGGCTGTAGTTTGTGGTAGCACAAACTTCAGCTGGCGCGGCTTGTATGTTCAGGCAAACAATACCCTTGTGATCTTGCAACCGTCCGCTGTGGCAGTTTTTTCAGCAGCCTTCGACTTATACTGGAATTCTGCCTCGGGTGCGGCATTCAAGAAGGAGCCCGCCACCGCTTGGACGGATCTTCAATTGCCTAGTGTGAATGCTAAGGTGACGTTTTCACCCCACTCAACTGGCTCTGCGGTACTCCAACCAGTGGCCGATGACATTGACACTGCAACGTCTTCTGTTTTATTTGCATTAGCGTTCCTGTATCAAACAACGGGACCGCTTCCTAATTCTATCCAGACCCTTGAAAGGAGTCAGAATATATTTGTCTACGGCATGTCTGACCGGGACGATAAAAAGATTGACCTTGCAAATGCGGATGGTCACTTTGTACTTACCGAACCAGAGTTTTTGGGGGCCAATGTACCAGCGCCCTTCCGTTCTGAATCTGATGGCGGTAGCGGAGTTAGGTTGCACAATAAGTTTGTCATCGTTGATTTTGACAAACCGAAGTTAGCACGTGTCTATACGGGATCGTTTAATTTTTCGAATCCAGCAGACACATCAAATGGAGAAAACCTTTTAATTATCCGAGATCCGCGCGTTGCTACCGCCTACATGGTGGAAGCTGTGAGTCTTTTCGATCACTACGAATTCAGAAAAGCAACAAAAAAAGCTAGTGACAACGCCAAACCTCTTCAACTTCAAAAACCACCCGTTGACATTACGATAAAACCTTGGTGGGATCGCTACTGGTCCGAAGCTCTGCGCCAACGAGACAGGGAGCTATTTTCATAGCATTTAGTATTAAACACGAAAGTAATATAAACAAAATTCCGCTCTTACAAATTCGCCGGCTCGCGAAGAAACAAATCAACAATCAATACTGCCATGTGAAAAGTTGGTGGGGTCGGACGCTTACACAAAAGGCGCAGCTTAGCGTACCTTATTTTCCGTTTTTTGAAACAACGCTCGTAACATCGAAAGCCATTAATGCATCCGTTGAAATCCTGGCTGCGGCACCACTATGGGTCATTGCTCGCGCTGTTCATCGGTGTCTTAGTACCGCTATTTATTTTCGGTAGTCTCGCGGAAGAAGTGGTTGAGCACGAGGTATTTTCTTTCGACAAACCGATCCTTTTATTCATACACGCTAATGTTTCGCCGCTGCTTGATTCTGTCATGCTGTTCTTCACGCGCGCGGGGTCGGCATTCGTTTTAGTGCCATTCAATTTTGCAGTCTTTGTCGTACTGCTGCTCAAGCGTCGCGCCGCTGCTAGATTTTGGCTTTTTTCCGTCGCCGGTGCAGGATTGCTGAATCTATTTGCTAAAAATACCTTCACCCGCATCCGGCCCGATCTTTGGATATCAGGGATGCCTGAAACCACTTATAGTTTTCCAAGCGGCCACGCCATGCAATCGATGGCAGTTACCGTTGCACTCATCGTGCTCACAAGGAGTAGCCGTTGGAACGTTGTCGTAATTGTATGCGGCAGCTTGTTTGTGACGTTTGTCGGCCTGTCGCGTATTTACTGGGGCGTCCATTATCCATCAGATGTCCTTGCTGGTTGGGCGGCATCTCTGGCTTGGGTAAGTGGGTTAAGTACGATGTTCAGGGATAGTCTTGCTATACCAAAACCCGTTGCAAATTCGACAGAATAAAATGTTCAGAGTGAGTTCCGGGACAGTCAAATGTGAAGGCGTTGATTGCGAGCTGGGCCGCCTGTGATCGCTAGCGGGTACAGTTATTTGTCTGCGGTTCCTCGTTCGATCGCCCAAGTTAGACTGCGTTGCTTCGCAGCGCGCACGAAAATCCCTAAGTCGTTCACTGTTCTTGCTCCCAAACCCGAGGATCGGCAAGATGGACCCACCTGGATACGCTCTTGGCAGTGATGGATTTGGAATGACGGAATTTTCGGCGGTTCTTGCATAGAATCCCCTAACCTAAATTAATGAGCTTTGTTGGCAATCGGTAATATCGTTGGCTACGTTTGCTATCCATAGGTTTCTAGATTTTTTTTAGAGCGTTGTCGAAGTCTTGCAAAATATGTTCAATTGGTTCAAGTCATACGGAAATCCGGACCAACTGTTCAATAATACCAATTCTCTCTTGCTCTGATGTCGCGATGCGATTGTGGGTGGTTGTCTGCGGATGAGTAATCGTCGATCTTGAGTCCCCGATGTTAGCGGTTCTGGAAATCAACTGAACGGCATCAGTGAATACCCAGACCTGCTTTTTTTTTATATGTAGAATGCGCGCCATCATTCATCACGTCACCACTACATCGAATTGAATGCCAATAAATCGGGCAATTATATCGATAGCCAAAGTCATTCAGAAATCAGGAGTCACCGTTTCATGTGAACTTTATTCATGAACGTTTGCTCTAAGTGTGCGATAGAGCGTATAAATAGGTGACGCGCTGAGGTAACCTCAGCGCAAGCCAAGTGCGGTGTTCGACTAGGACAAAAAAGAATGCCACTATGTGTGGTCCCGAACTGATGTACGTCATGGAAAATGGCGACTCTGATGAGATTGCCGTGGTTGGACGCGATGGCATTGTGGGTATTTCACTCTTTTTGGGGAGAGGTATAACTTCAAGTGTCGCAGTAGTGCAGAACGCCGGTCAAGCCTATCGTCTGTCATCGCACCATTTGGCATTGGAGTTTGACCGTCACTCAGCCATGATGCGCACCCTGTTGCGCTTTACCCAAGCCATGGTTACCCAAATGACTCAAGTCGCTGTTTGTAATCTGCATCACCGCTTGGAGCACAAGCTCTGTCGCTGGCTTCTTTGCCGAGTCGACTTCGTTCCCGTCGACGTATTGACGATAACGCACGAACTTATCGGGCACATGCTTGGCGTACGTCGCGAGGGAGTAACCGGTGAGGCAAGCAAACTGCAGGCCGCTG
>NZ_JBEONQ010000098.1:0-5894 GCF_040544445.1 Undibacterium sp. GrIS 1.8
TGAAACCTTAATGAAATCATTGACTTACAGAACTACCCCCACGCCAGTGCTCGATCTCCTACCGTCACTTATTGCACCTAAAACAAATCGACCCCAAATCACGTACACCGGCATCGAGCTGCGCGCCGATGATGATGAACTGGTTTGGCAACAAGTCCTAGAGTACGCAAAACGTGTCCCGGTCGGGTCGCCCGTCACGTTCACGTTTTACGAGCTGTGCAAAGACCTTGGCTGGTCGATCAATGGCCGCTACTACGACAAGGCTGAAATGTGCTTGTCCAGGTTACAGGCGACAGCCTTGCAGTTCATTTCCGGCCGGATCGGCCGGCTTGAATCCGTGTCGTTGATCCATCGCTTTCGCGTGTTGGATCGAGGTAAGAAAAATTCGCGCTGCCAGGTCGAAATCGACGCTGAAATGGTGGTGCTGTTCGCCGGCAAGTATTACTCGAAATTCGAGTGGGAAAAGTACCGTTCCTTGTCCCCGACCGCCAGGCGCATGTTCGACTACTTTGTGTCGCACAGCGAGCCGTTCCCGATGAAATTGGAGTCATTCCGTTTGATGTGCGGATCGGACTCGGATCGAGTCAAAAAATGGACAGAGCAGACCAATAAGGCGTGTACCGAGCTGAACGGTAGCGGCCTGGTCAAGAAGACATGGGTAGCGGGTGACTTGATCTACTGCGAACGGTAGGCGTGCGATGATACGGTCGATCAACAGCGGGGGCTTCGGCTCCCGCTTTTCATTGACAAATGAGGGGCAAGGCTGGGGAAATTTCGCGGCCGCGAAACCGGCCCGAAAAACATCTGTTTCCCATCACTGCGATACCTCCCACGGATTGATGAGGGTCACTCCCGTGGGCTTAAAATCAGCGACGTTGCGAGTGACCACCGTCATGCCATGCACCAGGGCGGTTGCCGCGATGAGTGCATCGCGCTCGCCGCGCCTGTCAGGTACATGCAGCCGGGCGCAACGTTGTGCCACGGCGGTGTCGACAGGCAGCGTGCGCCCGGAGAACTCAGGCAATACGTGCTGCTCTAGCCACGAGCGCAACACGGCCCCCTGGGTGGCGTCCCTTCGCTCAATCGACAGAACACCAAGCTCCAGTTCCATGATGGTGATGGCCGACACAAAGAGGTCAGCGGCATCAACGCTTTCCGTCCATGCCGTCACGTTCGTATCGGCCTTTCCAAGCCGCACCTTGCGTAGTTCGGACACCACGTTGGTATCGAGAACAAACATCATGAGAAATCAGCCGGCCGAGTTTCGATGGTCACACGCGGCGGCTCAAACTCGATGTCGGCAATACCTGGCATAGCCAGCGCATCGGCAATGTTGCGCCGCTGCTTTGTGAGCCGTTGATAGTCCTCAAAGGTCATAAGCACATGGGCCGGTCGGCCTCGATCTGTGATGAACACTGGCCCGTTGTTTGCAGCTCGTTTTGCTTCGCTCGCCGCTTGGTTGAACTCGCGGCTTGATAAGGTGGTAATGGTCATGACGACACCCCCGTATGCTTGAATGATGTAGTCATGTTACTACATCATTCAAGCGGGTGCAAGCTTCGGCGCAGTAGATTGACAGCGCTGCGTGCCTTGGCCCCTCAAGTGTCAACATAACGGGGGTCTAAGCCGGAACCCCAGAAAATTCCGTCGCCTTAAATTGAGGTGCTGAAATTGTCACGAATACTGGGGAGCTCAAGACACGGAACTGCGCGCACGGGCAAGCCATGATCAGGGAGGACAAGCCTTGCCATGGCGACATGTTTCACACCTTGCAGCAGTGGGAGAGCTTGACCAATGTGCTGCCACGTGGTCAAGTGCGTATTCCGCTGATCGTGACCGATGATTCCGGCATCGTGACCGGTCGTTCCGGGGATCGTGACCGACGGTATGAGACCGTCAGACACAGCGCGCTTTGAATTGTAGGTATTTTGGTTTTTGGTTCCGGTTTTTTCCTTTCTGGGGGTGTAAGCCGGAACCGCCGAAAATTCCGTCATCCAACAGCAAACACAAAATATAGCTGGCCAAGCCAGCCGCAGCGCCGCCCCAGGCCACCGCAAGCCCAAGAAAAAGCCCAGCCGATGAGGCCGGACTAAAACCCTTGCGCCCTCGATAAGGGAAGTGGAACGCGAGGACACGAGTCCCTATTTGTAGTTGCTCGCGTTTCAAACCGTCCAGACTTGCAATCAGCGGCTTTTCGGACTCAGATTATTTGCAAATGACCCCATGGTCAGACTCACTGCAATCGGACTCTGTCGCATTAAGCGTTTTCGGTTCAAAACAACTGTTGATTTCATTGAGGATTTTCCAAGGCAAATTGATTAATGCGACAGAGCCGACTGACCGCGAGAGGTTGCCAAAGTGGGTGGCGGGTTAGAAGCTTTCCCAATCGTCGCCGCCCGCTTTGGCGCCACTGTCATGCGCAGCCTTGGGCACTGTCGCACGCTCACGCGATGCCACTGGATTGGAGAACGCCTTGAACTTGGGCGCAACCTTCCTGACAGGGGGAAACTGCTTCGGCGCGCTGTAACTTACCGGTGCGGTGGCATGGTGGCGGCTTGGTGCATATTCGCCCCGTCCTTGTGGCAGCTCGAACACCGCCACCGTGCTCACCAATTCCTGCGCCTGACCTTTAAGGCTTGATGCCGCTGCCGCCATCTCCTCCACCAGCGCAGCATTTTGCTGCGTGACCTGATCCATTTGTTGGATCGCTTCACCGATCTGCGCCACCCCTTGGCTTTGCTCGTTGCTGGCTGCGCTGATCTCGCCCATGATGTCAGTCACACGACGGATTGAGTCCACCACCTCGGTCATGGTAGCACCGGCTTGATCGACCAGAACCGTGCCTTGCTCAACACGCTCCACGCTGGCGTTGATGAGGCTTTTGATTTCTTTGGCTGCCGCCGCGCTGCGCCCGGCCAGGCTGCGTACTTCGCTGGCCACCACGGCGAAGCCCCGGCCCTGTTCACCGGCCCGGGCCGCTTCCACCGCTGCATTGAGGGCCAGGATGTTGGTCTGGAAGGCAATGCCGTCGATCACGCTGATAATTTCGCTGATCTTGCGCGAGGCATCGTTGATGCCCTTCATGGTGTCCACTACCTTGGCCACCACTTCGCCACCCCTGACGGCAACGGTGCTGGCGCTTTGGGCCAACTGGTTGGCCTGCTTGGCGCTGTCAGCGTTTTGCTTCACGGTCGAACTCAGCTCTTCCATCGAGGCCGCAGTTTCTTCCAGTGCACTGGCCTGCTCTTCGGTGCGCTGGCTCAGGTCGTTGTTACCTTGGGCAATCTCGGCACTGGCCGTGGCCAGGCCCTCGGAGCCTTCGCGAACTTTGCCGACCACCGTGGCCAGGCCGGCCTGCATCGCCTTGAGCGCAAGCAGCAGTTGCGCAGTCTCGTTCTGGCCATCGGCTTCGAACTGCAGGCTAAGGTCGCCGGCGGCGACAGCACGTGAAATATCTACCGCCTGGTTGAGCGGGCGGGTGATTGAGCGCACCAGAATCCAGCCGAAGACGCACAGTAGCGTCACGGTCGCAGTACCGATGGCAATCAGAATCTTTAGTGCGGAACTGTAAACCCCTTCCGCTGCGTCGACCCCCCTTTTCAGCAGGCTTTCTTCGTAACTGATGAAGTCCTTTATGGACTGGATATAAACCGTTTGTAGACTGTCCGTCTCGGTAAACATCAGGTCGGCCGCCTGGTCGCTTTGGCCAGCTTTGTTCAGTTCCAGCACCTTATTGCGGCTTCCCCCATAGGCCTTGCGCCGCTCGACGACCTTGGCTAATAACGACTTTTCTTGGTCGGTTGACAGGCGCTTTTCTAGAGTGGCCATGTTGTCGTTGACGAGCTTGACGGTGTCGGCGAGGATGCTCTGTGATCGCTGGATCGCGGCGGCGTCAACACCGGGCCTTCCGGCTGATGTGACAATGTAGGTGAAGGCACGCGCGTAATCGTAGGCAGCTTGAATGTTTTGGTTCGCAATATTCGTTTTTGGCAAAATATCGTCGGTCACTACCCTGAAGCGGCTCATCACAGAGGAAAGCGTCCCGGCACCGGTAAGCGCCAGCGCACCAGCAAAGCAGAGAACCAGCCCAAAACCAAGCGCGAGACGGGTACCGATTTTCAAATTATTTAAATTCATAAGGTAAGTCTCTTCCTGGGGGTGACGGTTTAAGGTTCTGTTGGATTAAGCATAAACGACAATCTGGCTCATGCATGATTTCCGTGAAAGTTTGATCGATAGCACCTTGCGCAAGGTTCTAAAACGGCTTCATAAAGAGGGTTGTACGCCCCAAATTGTCACGGCTACTGGGTAGCTCACCAAGACACGGAACTGCGCGCACGGGCAAGCCATGATCAGGGAGGACAAGCCTTGCCATGGCGACATGTTTCACACCTTGCAGCAGTGGGAGAGCTTGACCAATGTGCTGCCACGTGGTCAAGGGTCCCGCAGCCCAATGCTGCGCCATGTAATTGAAGATGGATACCGCAAAGAAGGACTGCGCCGGAGATACATTGGCCGGCCAACGGAGCTCTTTGCACTTTAGCACGGTTGCGGTTTTGGTGTTTGCTGGCTATCCGCCCCCCGCGGATTTGGGACTATTTTCTTTTGTTGCGCTGATACGTCCAAAAATACGGCAAACTTCAACCGAAGCCTTGTCGCGCTGGATCGCATCATATTCAAATTGCATATCGCGACACATCATGGCCAATTCAACCAAACTATCACGCAGAGAGAACAAGTTGACCGCGAGCTCTTGTGTCATTTTGCGGATGGCTTCAGGGCTTTCGTCGTCCATAGGGCTTCAAAAGTTTTCCCAGTTTGGATCCCCGTCGGCTGTTGCCGATGTGGCCAGTCGTGGCGCGGAGGGCTTAGCAGGTTTACTCACCGCGCGCTGCAACGCAAACCGCGACTGAGGAGGAACTAATGCTTGCTTGCGCATGGCTTGAGATGCGCCTTGCGTTCCCAGCTTAAATATGGCAACGGTTCCGACTAGGTCTTGGGCCTGTGATTGCAGGCTAGTCGCTGCGGCTGCCATTTCCTCTACCAAGGCGGCATTTTGCTGAGTTACGGTGTCCATTTGCGTCAACGCTTCACCGATTTGCTCAACGCCTTGACTTTGTTCGGCACTCGCAGCGCTGATTTCACCCACTATGTCGGTTACGCGGCGAATAGAACCCACGATTTCGGTCATGGTGGCACCTGCCTGGTCTACCAATGTAGTGCCTTTCCCTACACGCTCCACACTGGCGTTGATGAGGTATTTGATTTCCTTGGCAGCTTCTGCGCTGCGCCCCGCGAGCGAGCGGACTTCGGACGCCACAACAGCGAAGCCGCGACCCTGTTCGCCGGCTCGCGCCGCCTCGACTGCCGCGTTCAGGGCCAAGATATTGGTTTGAAAGGCAATGCCATCGATCACGCTGATGATGTCAGCGATCTTTTTGCTCGAATCGTTGATGCCCTTCATGGTCTCTACCACTTGGGCAACCACATCACCCCCTTTGATTGCAACAGCACTGGCGTTCTGCGCCAGTAGATTGGCCTGCCTGGCACTATCCGAGTTTTGTTTCACGGTGGAGCCAAGTTGCTCCATTGACGCGGCGGTTTGCTGCAATGCGCTGGCCTGCTCTTCGGTGCGCTGGCTCAGGTCATTGTTGCCAGAAGCGATTTGGGCGCTGGCCGTGGCCACTCCTTCTGACCCCGCGCGCACCGTGCCCACCACGTTGGCCAGGCTGTCCTGCATATCTTTGAGCGCCTGTAGCAAAAGACCAGTTTCGTCGTTGGATACAACCTCTATGCTTGTTACTCTACCACTGTCCCAAACCGCAATCGGGTGGCAAGCAAGGCGATTTGATACTGACGCCATGTGAATTCATCGCCAAGATCGCTGCGTTGGT
>NZ_JBEONQ010000099.1:0-5712 GCF_040544445.1 Undibacterium sp. GrIS 1.8
TGGTGGTTGTGACTGTTGTCGAACAACTTACTGACGTAAGGTTCAGGCAAACACTTCACAAATACTTGTAACAGATAACCTGCTAAGGTTATAGGGACAAGCCTTACGGGCAATTAGTACTGGTTAGCTTAATGCATTACTGCACTTCCACACCCAGCCTATCAACGTCCTGGTCTCGAACGACCCTTTAAAGAGATCTAGTCTCTGGGAAGTCTCATCTTAAGGCGAGTTTCCCGCTTAGATGCTTTCAGCGGTTATCTCTTCCGAACATAGCTACTCGGCAATGCCACTGGCGTGACAACCGATACACCAGAGGTTCGTCCACTCCGGTCCTCTCGTACTAGGAGCAGCCCCCTTCAAACTTCCAACGCCCACGGCAGATAGGGACCAAACTGTCTCACGACGTTTTAAACCCAGCTCACGTACCACTTTAAATGGCGAACAGCCATACCCTTGGGACCGGCTACAGCCCCAGGATGTGATGAGCCGACATCGAGGTGCCAAACTCCCCCGTCGATATGAACTCTTGGGAGGAATCAGCCTGTTATCCCCAGAGTACCTTTTATCCGTTGAGCGATGGCCCTTCCATACAGAACCACCGGATCACTATGTCCTACTTTCGTACCTGCTCGACTTGTCAGTCTCGCAGTTAAGCACGCTTATGCCATTGCACTATCGTCACGATGTCCGACCGTAACTAGCGTACCTTCGAACTCCTCCGTTACACTTTGGGAGGAGACCGCCCCAGTCAAACTGCCTACCATGCACTGTCCCCGACCCGGATAACGGGCCAAGGTTAGAACCTCAAACAAACCAGGGTGGTATTTCAAGGTTGGCTCCACGAGAACTGGCGTCCCCGCTTCAAAGCCTCCCACCTATCCTACACAGATTGGTTCAAAGTCCAATGCAAAGCTACAGTAAAGGTTCATGGGGTCTTTCCGTCTAGCCGCGGGTAGATTGCATCATCACAAACATTTCAACTTCGCTGAGTCTCGGGAGGAGACAGTGTGGCCATCGTTACGCCATTCGTGCAGGTCGGAACTTACCCGACAAGGAATTTCGCTACCTTAGGACCGTTATAGTTACGGCCGCCGTTTACTGGGACTTCAATCAAGAGCTTGCACCCCATCATTTAATCTTCCAGCACCGGGCAGGCGTCACACCCTATACGTCCACTTTCGTGTTTGCAGAGTGCTGTGTTTTTATTAAACAGTCGCAGCCACCAGTTTATTGCAACCCTTTCATCCTTCCCCCGCAGGGGGGTCAAACTACAAGGGCGTACCTTATCCCGAAGTTACGGTACCAATTTGCCGAGTTCCTTCTCCCGAGTTCTCTCAAGCGCCTTAGAATACTCATCTCGCCCACCTGTGTCGGTTTGCGGTACGGTCTCGTATGACTGAAGCTTAGAGGCTTTTCTTGGAACCACTTCCGATCGCTTCATGAATTAATTCACTCGTCTCAACCCCTTGAATTACGCACCCGGATTTGCCTAAGTGCCTTCTACAAGTCAAGAACAGGCTCTTCCAACCGCCTGACGACCTTCTGTGATCCGTCCCCCCATCGCATCATACGACGGTGCAGGAATATTAACCTGCTTCCCATCAGCTACGCATCTCTGCCTCGCCTTAGGGGCCGACTCACCCTGCTCCGATGAACGTTGAACAGGAAACCTTGGGCTTACGGCGTGGAGGCTTTTCACCCCCATTATCGCTACTCATGTCAGCATTCGCACTTCTGATACCTCCAGCATCCTTTACAAGACACCTTCGCAGGCTTACAGAACGCTCTCCTACCATATATCCTAAGATATATCCGCAGCTTCGGTGTATCGCTTAGCCCCGTTACATCTTCCGCGCAGGACGACTCGATCAGTGAGCTATTACGCTTTCTTTAAAGGGTGGCTGCTTCTAAGCCAACCTCCTGACTGTTTTAGCCTTCCCACTTCGTTTTCCACTTAGCGATACTTTGGGACCTTAGCTGGCGGTCTGGGTTGTTTCCCTCTTGACGCCGGACGTTAGCACCCGACGTCTGTCTCCCAAGCTCGCACTCATCGGTATTCGGAGTTTGCAATGGGTTGGTAAGTCGCGATGACCCCCTAGCCATAACAGTGCTCTACCCCCGATGGTGATACTTGAGGCACTACCTAAATAGTTTTCGGAGAGAACCAGCTATTTCCAAGTTTGTTTAGCCTTTCACCCCTACCCACAGCTCATCCCCTAATTTTTCAACATTAGTGGGTTCGGTCCTCCAGTGCGTGTTACCGCACCTTCAACCTGGCCATGAGTAGATCACTTGGTTTCGGGTCTACACCCAGCGACTAATTTCGCCCTATTCGGACTCGATTTCTCTACGGCTTCCCTATGCGGTTAACCTTGCCACTGAATGTAAGTCGCTGACCCATTATACAAAAGGTACGCAGTCACGGAACAAGTCCGCTCCTACTGTTTGTATGCACACGGTTTCAGGATCTATTTCACTCCCCTTCCGGGGTTCTTTTCGCCTTTCCCTCACGGTACTGGTTCACTATCGGTCGATATCGAGTATTTAGCCTTGGAGGATGGTCCCCCCATGTTCAGACAGGATTTCTCGTGTCCCGCCCTACTTGTTGCAAGCCTAGTACCACAGATATGATTTCGTATAAGGGGCTATCACCCTCTATGGCCGGACTTTCCATTCCGTTCTACTATCAAGTCTGCTATCACTTGCGGCTGTTCCCATTTCGCTCGCCACTACTTTGGGAATCTCGGTTGATTTCTTTTCCTGTAGCTACTTAGATGTTTCAGTTCGCCACGTTCGCTTTGCAACACTATGTATTCATGTTGCAATGACCTTACGGCCGGGTTTCCCCATTCGGAAATCTGCGGATCAAAGCGTGTTTGCTCGCTCCCCGCAGCTTATCGCAAGCTACTACGTCCTTCATCGCCTGATATCGCCAAGGCATCCACCATGTGCACTTAGTCACTTGTCCCTATAACGTTAGCTTCTAGTGTCTGTGTTCATTACTGAACTCAGGTTCATCACTAAAAACCGGTTATAGTTCTTATTACTATGAGTATTTCTTTAGCGTTTGCCGTATCTCAAGGAATTTGATTTTTTCTAAAACTCTGCTTTGCAGCAGTGCTTTTCAAACTCTTTGTAATACTATGTTTGTTCGATACAATCACAACCCTTCCATAATTTCCATTAACAACTGTCGTTGCTAACTTCTCTTTACAGAAATAATTTTGATTATTTCTACTTTACTTCTTCTCAATTGTTAAAGAACGGTAATACTGTCTTGCTTAATCTCTGTTGAAAGATCAAACCTAAATCGCTTGCCTCTATCGCTGTTGAGCGCGCTGCTTGACTTAGGTTTGTACTTTGCTTCAATGTTTCAATCTTGGTGGAGGTTAACGGGATCGAACCGTTCACCCCCTGCTTGCAAAGCAGGTGCTCTACCAGATGAGCTAAACCCCCGAAACTTGGATGTCTTACTGCACTCACTTGCCTGCAACCTGCTCCACCAGTTTGGTGGGTCTGGTTGGGCTCGAACCAACGACCCCCGCGTTATCAACACGGTGCTCTAACCAACTGAGCTACAGACCCAGGTGCTTGCTCGATTCTCACGTGAGTGAGTTTTACAGCTTGTCACCAATCTCCCGGTGACTTACCTTGTTCTTTACAGTAACAGTCAATAAGTGTGGACACTTAACTTTCAGCACAACTCTAGAAAGGAGGTGATCCAGCCGCACCTTCCGATACGGCTACCTTGTTACGACTTCACCCCAGTCACGAACCCTGCCGTGGTAATCGCCCTCCTTGCGGTTAAGCTAACTACTTCTGGCAGAACCCGCTCCCATGGTGTGACGGGCGGTGTGTACAAGACCCGGGAACGTATTCACCGCGACATGCTGATCCGCGATTACTAGCGATTCCAACTTCATGTAGTCGAGTTGCAGACTACAATCCGGACTACGATACACTTTCTGGGATTAGCTCCCCCTCGCGGGTTGGCGGCCCTCTGTATGTACCATTGTATGACGTGTGAAGCCCTACCCATAAGGGCCATGAGGACTTGACGTCATCCCCACCTTCCTCCGGTTTGTCACCGGCAGTCTCATTAGAGTGCCCTTTCGTAGCAACTAATGACAAGGGTTGCGCTCGTTGCGGGACTTAACCCAACATCTCACGACACGAGCTGACGACAGCCATGCAGCACCTGTGTAAAGGTTCTCTTTCGAGCACTCCCAAATCTCTTCGGGATTCCTTCCATGTCAAGGGTAGGTAAGGTTTTTCGCGTTGCATCGAATTAATCCACATCATCCACCGCTTGTGCGGGTCCCCGTCAATTCCTTTGAGTTTTAATCTTGCGACCGTACTCCCCAGGCGGTCTACTTCACGCGTTAGCTGCGTTACCAAGACAATTAAGTCCCGACAACTAGTAGACATCGTTTAGGGCGTGGACTACCAGGGTATCTAATCCTGTTTGCTCCCCACGCTTTCGTGCATGAGCGTCAGTGTTATCCCAGGGGGCTGCCTTCGCCATCGGTATTCCTCCACATATCTACGCATTTCACTGCTACACGTGGAATTCTACCCCCCTCTGACACACTCTAGCCATACAGTCTCAAATGCAGTTCCCAGGTTGAGCCCGGGGATTTCACATCTGACTTATATAACCGCCTGCGCACGCTTTACGCCCAGTAATTCCGATTAACGCTTGCACCCTACGTATTACCGCGGCTGCTGGCACGTAGTTAGCCGGTGCTTATTCTTCAGGTACCGTCATTAGTAGTCCGTATTAGGAACCACCGTTTCTTCCCTGACAAAAGAGCTTTACAACCCGAAGGCCTTCTTCACTCACGCGGCATTGCTGGATCAGGCTTGCGCCCATTGTCCAAAATTCCCCACTGCTGCCTCCCGTAGGAGTCTGGACCGTGTCTCAGTTCCAGTGTGGCTGGTCGTCCTCTCAGACCAGCTACTGATCGTCGCCTTGGTAGGCTTTTACCCTACCAACTAGCTAATCAGATATCGGCCACTCCATGAGCATGAGGTCTTGCGATCCCCCACTTTCAACCTTAGTTCGTATGCGGTATTAGCGTAACTTTCGCTACGTTATCCCCCACTCTAGGGTATGTTCCGATATATTACTCACCCGTTCGCCACTCGTCGCCAGGTTGCCCCGCGTTACCGTTCGACTTGCATGTGTAAGGCATGCCGCCAGCGTTCAATCTGAGCCAGGATCAAACTCTTCAGTTTAATCTCTGTTTTTGTTCATTGCTGAACTCTGTTCTTTCGAACAGTGTCGCTCACTCAAATAACTGACAGGCTATCTCTTGCGAGATATCCTATTTATTACTTTTGCGAACATTTGATATTTTTTAAGTATCATGATCTAATAAATTAAATCACGGTGCCTTCTATCAAGTGCCCACATTTATTGACTGTTAATTGTTAAAGATCTGCATTCTGTTCCGCTTCAAAAAGACTAGGACTCTTGCGAATCAACTACTCTTTTTTCTCCACTTTCTGACAAAGCGTTTTGTTTGTCAGCAGCAAAGAAGCGAGATTATGAACCACTTACCGCTTTCCGTCAATACCTATTTTGAAGCTTCCTTTTAAATCCCATCCGGCTTCTTCTACCTGATCTTATTCAATTCTCTGCCTTCAAACTCCGTACTCACTTCTTGTGTTTCACTATCTTTCTTACCTCTACTTCCCCGCCTCTCGACG
>NZ_JBEONQ010000100.1:0-4992 GCF_040544445.1 Undibacterium sp. GrIS 1.8
TATTAATTGATCTACTCTGATCGTACTGTCGACCGTTTTGTCTTTAGGCTTGCCTGCACCGATCCCCAGCTTGGGATTAATACCAGCGGTCTGCAAGGTCAGCATGGGATTAGGCGGTGCAGCGGCAATAGTTTTCATCGCGCTGGCGGTATCAATCGCAATGTTGCCAAGTTTTAGGTCACGGTTGTGCTGTAGTGCATATTCCAGTGCCTGCTGTAAAGTCAATCGTGGCAGTGACGACACAATGTTTTGCTCTTCATACAATGACGAGACAGGACTATTTGGAGTGGAGTAAGAAGTGGCGCTATCGATTAAATTTGCTTGCGCTGATATGGGGGCTGCAAGACCCATCGTAGCAACACCCATTAAAACGACGGCACACTGGGCTTGCCATGTGTTGAACGAAATCATTGCGGTTTCTCTATACAAAAAGGCAGAGATGAAAAAGCATTTTTTGCTTTTAAAAAGATATTAGGCCTTACTTAGCGTCTGTTGCGCTTGATAATTTAAACAATTTTTATTGCTTTTAAGAAGTTTTTTCAATCCTTGTTAAAGGCAACATGATACTCAATTTCAATACGATAAAAGACCTGAATCCATGGCATTGATCTGATATCGCGCAACAAAGATGTTTCAAAATGTTTCAAATATTTTGGGCGGAACTTACATAAAATTGCTTTGGCAATATGGTTTGATGACGACAATATAATTACTTTGTCATCAGATATTGATTTAGCTAAAACAGTTTTATGTAAATACTATTTTGTTCAAGACATTTAGTCATAGATTGAGATGCTTGATCAAGCCTGAAGAAATATTCAGGCTTGATTCATGATGCTTACAGGATAGTATGCTTTAGTTATTACTTTGTACAAATTAGAAATGGATTACGGCATCTATCGCAAACATTGTTTGATTAAATTTGCCCGCACCTGCTGTCGCAGTTGGATTATCGTATGCATCAATATCTGTAGAACGCTCATAACGAAGTTCTGGGCGAATAGTGATCGCTTTACCGATCCAATGTTGCCAGCCCAAGCCAAATTCGTAGTAACGGGTTTTGAAGCCCGTACGCTGACCAGTTGTGTCATCCAATACATCCGTACGGAAGGTGACTGAATCACGCGGAGAAACCTGATAACCAATATAGTTGACGAAAGCCCATTCATGCGATTTACAAGTCGCACCGTCATTAGGTCCGCATTGCGCACCCGATGGAGCACCATATTTTAAGTTGCCATAGCGTGCAGCCAACAACGCCGGTCCCGCACCTGTTACGTCATTCACGTTGGGCGTATCGTTCTGGAACATTCTCCAGTACTCACTAGACATATGCCAATTTTCATTGAACTTGTGATACCAGGTAACGACTTCGTGCTGAAGATTATTCCAGCCAAATTTTCCGTTATTTCCCAAGATAGGATGCGCGCCATTCAAACAAGCATAGAAGTTATCGTTGGCTGTATCAGACGTCCAGCCCAAGCAAGCTGCTGGCGTGAACTGACGTTCAGCTTTATTCCAGATCGCGATGTCATTACCGGCAGAGACTTCACCTTGAATCAGCCAATTTTTGTTTAGTTTGACTGTCGCAACAATACCTTGTTGCGTATAAGGATCAACCGCGTAAAGTAAGGAGTGGGTAAAGGTGTAATTGTTCGGTGCAAGCTGCGCCTCAATATCTGGTACAGAAATATAGCGACCTACACGTACATTCATCCCATCTGCAACAAATGGGGTATACCACTCGCCATACATCATGACTGGATCAAAGCCGTATTTCCGGCCTTTATCTGTGTATTGATCGCTAAATACGCCTTTGGAGAAAGTATATTTATAGTCAGTACCGTACAAACCAGTCACACGAAAACCCCAATCGTTGTGATCTTTTTGTACTACGTCAGGCACACGCTCAACATAGACTGCAACTTGATTCAATTGAAACGAATTAGCTGCATAGTCGTAAGCAGCAGGGTAATTTCCGCCAGTGCCAGTTGCAAAATTAAATTTTGATTTTGATGTACTAATGTTGTAACTAGGTGCTATCCAGCCATAGACAGTAATGCGCGAATCTTTCCAGGCTTTTCCATTTGGACCACAATAAATTGTGTCCATTAGCGGGCCATAGTATTGGTTGTCATAACCAATCGTTTCAGAACCACCAATCGGCCAAGTTGCGAATGGATACGGTGGGCTGGACACGGGAGGTGCCTGCACATCTTTGCGCCAGCTCGGGGCTGCGTCAGCAGGATCGCCATTCCATTTCAGGTAGTCGCTATAGGTTGTGCTAAACCTCTCTGAGAAACTCTTTGAAGCAGAATTTTCTGGGCATCCCTCTGCTGCACCACTCTGTGCTAACGCAATATTGTTGAAGGCTAAGGTAGTAGCCGCAACGAATGCGAGTGACAACATTTTTTGCATTTTATTTTCCCTGGAGTTATAAATTCAAATGTATCAACGACGTGTTGTTACACCAGTTTAAAAATCAGTAATCGATTAATTAAATGGTCATGCTTTGTGCCTTAAAAATTTTTTTAGGACCAAAAAAACTGCCAATTCAATTTATTCTGAACGAGGAGAAGATTACTAGGATCGATATAAAAAAAATGCAAAAAGTCAGTTGATGCTTGTAAATTTTATGTAAACGAACCGATTAATTTGTCATTAGTGAAAAATAGATATTAGGTGCATTAAAATTTTTTTTATAAAAAATTTACGAATAAATTCCATTTTTTTTCAATTTATTTATATGGATTTTGTTAAATTTGCTTTGCAGTTTTTATTCCAATATCAGCTATTAATTATTGTCAAGATTAAGAATATTTAAATCAAAAAATTTCAAATAATATTCTGATCAGTATTTTTTATTCTATGAAAATTGGAAATCGTCATAGAGAAAATTATGTATTTAGTCAAATGTCATTCTTTGTTTTTCGCATAAATCCAAAGAATTTTTAAGTTAGTAGTAAAGTCAAATATTGAAAGTACCAAATGAAATATATTTCTATCTGCGTTACCTGCATCATAGCGGCGAGCTTCTCTTTAAATGTTATCGCTGCGGAAGATCAGTTTTTAGTTCAGCAGGCACATAAGAATCAATTAGCACACGAATCTAAAAAAACAAAAACTATTGAAAAGTCAGCAGAAGACAAAAAACACGCTGCATTAACATCTGAGATAAGTAAAGATAGTGTTTCACCAAAAACGTCAAAGTAATGTTTTTTTGTGATTAAATTTTCTTAGCCAGAAAAATAATTGTTTTACTTTTCTTTATTAATCTCTATTGCTTTGACCAAGTGTGCAGATATAGCGAAATATGAGAATGCGTTTCAGTCATTTTATTGCTGTATCTCCGTTTAAATAACGCGCACCGTTACCACGTTGAGCCGCAACGTCGCCTGGGTTATACAGCGAGCAGGATTTCAGTGAGAGGCAGCCGCAGCCTATGCAGGACGTGAGTTTGTCCCGTAGCGCAACTAAGGCATCTATGCGCTGCTGGAGTGTCGTTTGCCATGAGGATGACAATTTTTCCCAATCTTGTTTTGTCGGTGTGCGTTGTTCGGGCAGTGACGCTAATGCTGATTTGATTTCGCTCAGGCTCAGACCCGCAGTTTGCGCGGCACGAATAAAAGCGACACGCCTCAATACTTCTTTTGGAAACTGTCTTTGTTGCCCCGCATTGCGTGAGCTGGTGATCAATCCTTGTTCTTCGTAATATCGTAATGCACTAGCTGCGAGTCCAGAGCGTTTCGCCAAGTCACCAATGCTAATCAGATTCTCGGTTGATTTTTTCACCGTAATTCCCTTTGTCTCAGCTTTTAATACACGCATCATAGTTAACAAAAATTATCCTTGACTTCAAGTGTACTTGAACTTGTATGCTTATTTCATCAAAAATTGTTAAGGACATTGCGATGAAAAAAGGTTCAACAGAATCTGTCAGGGATTACTCCTCATCTGAGCTTTTAGACCAGCTGCTGGATGCCAGTGCTCATTTTGCGTTGGCATCAAAAGGTACGACTAATCACTGTCCTATGGCATTGATCGCGTTAGCGAAGATGGGAGCCAGCCCAGAACGTTTACAACAGTTTTTTAGTATGTGGCAAAACACTTATGCGCTGCCAATGCGAATGAGTCAATGTAAAGTGACTGCTGATAACTGGCAACGGCAGCTAGGAAAAGTGGATAATTTCATGCCCTTGCGTGCTTATTTTATGACGGCGATTTCTGCCCGCAGTGCTGATGAGGTATTGATCGAAGTGTTAAGTCAGATCCCTTTTGCGCCAGCAACGGCGGCGTTCCATGCCTTGATTCGCCTCGCATATGGTTTAGATGCGCATCATATTGGAGAAATTGCCGCCGGACTGGCACATCTTATGGTGTCGAATCTGGACATTAAGATAAAGAGCAATCAGCCGCAGTTTGCTGTTACAGCGGAGCAAGCATTGGCCCAGTTGTCGCTATTGTACAAAGCCAATCCAAATCTGTATGTGGGTGATTCGATTGTCGGTAGTCTTAAAGCGGTGGTCGCCGATCCGCGCTTTGCTGATGGCCTCTACCTGATCGAAAATCAGTCTCAGTTATTGAATGAGATGATGCTTGAGATGACAAGCTTAGCAATCGTCGCCTACTGGAAAAGTAAAAATTTTACTGTGCTGCATATGGTCACGGCGATGCATGCTGCGCGTATTGTATTTGCTCGTTTGCCGCAGAATTTAGTCGTCGTCTTATTGCCGCAATTGTGGGTGGCTTTTTGTGCCGCCTATGTGTCGGTAGGAGCACCCTCGCTACCATCACTCGTTTCTGCCGAGCGTGAGGCAGAATTAATACTCAATTCGTTGTACCGAACATCTCCAGAACAAGCCTGGTCAGATTTATTTGCTAAGGCGATTCAGAGTGATGTAAGCGCTCCATAAACCCCAGACTATCAAGTCAAATCTAAATCCTTCAAGCTCACGATTTCAATAATGAGATGGAGTGGAAATGGAAAAGCAA
>NZ_JBEONQ010000101.1:0-4936 GCF_040544445.1 Undibacterium sp. GrIS 1.8
GTTTTGGCATGTCCAGAACTGTACACACCCGTTTTCTTTTTTAGGTTTACGTCTTTACATCTTGTTACAATTCTCTTGTTTTTGCGTAAGTCCTAACTCAATTCAACCAGCTCGGCACCGCCGCATGTGCGATTGCGCTTAGCATGATGTTCACCAGCCAGGCTGGCTACGCCGCACCGGATACAAATAGCGATCTCAGCAAGCTCAATGAAAAATCGGTCGCTACGGTAGAAATTCCCTTACTAGCGGGTTGGTATCAAGGCCATCTGGTGCATTACATCTCGACAGACATGTCCGATCAAAAGATGGCACAACAGGCTGATACCAATTACGTATCGCGCCTATCTAATGTGTTGCGTGCGCCAGTGCCGGGTCAACCATCGGCAGTAGACCGCGTCTATAAATTGAGTAATTTTGATCAAGGCAGCGTATTTCCCTCCGCACCAGAGAGCGTCGGCTACCGCAATAAAAGCGAGGCATACACGCCATTATGGGTCGTCTACATGGTCACCTGGCGCGATACAACAAAAGCCCATGTACTGAAATCAGAAGAAGAGGTTCTGGATGCAACAGAGAAGCAGTTAGTCGACCTGACACCCACCAAAATTGTCGTCAACTGCCCAATTTTGTATTCAGCTAAAGAGGGTTTGTTGAATGGGCTGCAAATACATATTAAATAATAATTGGTATTCCAGTGACTTTGAACTGAACAAGTCAAATTAAAGGCTTCATTTGCCTAATTCTAAATCGCCCGTTTTTGTCATATCTCTTATTTTTTGTTCAGTGAATACTGTTCAGAAAAGATTGAAGGATCGATCCTTGATTAGCTTGTAGCTATCTAATCATCAATTTGAGTCGAGACGTAACGCCTGCAATGATCTAAATATGCTGCTTCGTGTAGCGCCGCTAACTCTACCGTACACTTCCACAGCCAATTGGGCGCCCCCTTGCTAGATGGATTACGTGTCAATTCTTTAAACCAATCTAGTGCAACTGATTCATCCATTTGTCTTGCATGAGCCTTACCAACTATGGCGCCGACATAACGTGCAACTTTTACAGCTTCTCGTGGAGATAATTCGTCGATTTCTAATTTAAGATCCTCTGGCCTAAGTTCCCTTACAAAGACCGATTTGCCTAATATGCGTCCGGTCATCATGCGCTTGCCAAGATTTGGTGAGAGATTCCTGGCACCTTTCACTACACGTTCAGCATTGACTAGTGGCATCCCGCTGTCTGCATACCGTGGTGCTTTTGCTGCTACTGCTTCTTTAATATCCATCAGACAAATTTCCTGCTTTTTAGTCTTGGTATCATCAACATCCAGGAGCACAGCGTATCTCAACAGACCCAGTGAGCTACAACCTTTGACCCAATATGCGGCATCTAAAAGACCAACACTATCTTCAAGATTTCTGCTGCGAATCTTATTTACCAGATTGATAGCATTTCCTTTCTTAAAGACAGATTGAATTGCGTTTTGTTCTTTAGCTAAAATAGGCCAGAATTTTTTGCCAAGCGGGATATGCGGTCTGGCATCTGTAATACGTTCTCTTGCGAGGTGTTTCCAGGTACGATGTCGCGCTACTTTCATTGAAGCTCGGACTACCGCTGGCACTGGCACTGGTGTCTCATCGCCAATCACAAATTGTGAGGTATACCCATCCATTAGCACCTCCAGCATACTCGCTGTCATGATCCCGGGCAGATTCGAGCCGCGAGCAGCAAAAGCAAGAGATAGTGCCAGCCTCACCAGATCATGTGCCGGATTGCCGATCACCGCTTGATCAAAGTCCCGGATTTGAAAATCAACTTTGCCATCAATATCGGCGACTGGACCAAGATTGCCTATATGGCAATCTCCACAGATCCAGATAGGTGGTCCTTCGGGTATTTTCCCCATACTGGCTGTTTCAAGCCATTCGTAAAATTTTGAGGTACTACCGCGTACATAAGCACTTGCGGAGCTAGTCATTTTGAGATTCCGGGTATGGGCTAAGATAGTTGCCCGATCAGCGGTCTGAGGAAGGTGATGCTTTCGTTTCATATATGGTCGATGCACTTTCAAAATTGGTATAGAAAAAAAGTTAATAGATTATGCTGGCGATGGGGTGTTACCTCCCTTGATGCAGGTTAGCAATGTACTTGCCTAAAAACTAGCATATGCCCATCCAGAATTTATTCCGCGAAAGCAGAAAAAGCTTGAAGAGGCCTTGTTAAAGAGATCGTGCCAATATGAAATTCCAATGTAATTTAAACTTGATAGAGCAAATAGTTAAATCTGTTTTCGCCTTAACCGTTGCATTAATCAATCCCCACTTTGATCAAACATGTCTATCTTGCGCTGACAGATCAAGATATTTCACCAAGTATTAAGTCGTTTTTTAAAAACTGATCAATGGAATAGATGTTTTTACGATAGGTGCGATTTTTCATAGAAGATAAAGGATTTGCTTCACTTCGTCTGCGTGCTGCCGCACTTAGCTATATCGATGTTCTAATCGCATCAGCAGACTATCGATTGCGTATAACTAACGCTTTCGATCACAGCACCAACGCTACTGGTGTTATTCGCCGCTTTAGTAGCGCCAGCAGGCTCCACCGTATATAACCAACTTATAAATCGACATAATTTTTACCCCGTAATATATGTCGTTAGTTGTTTTTTTGATCTTGTTTGTAGTGGTCTTGAACAAACTGATAAGATTAAAGAAGCATTGACTAATTACATAATTAGTCAATATTCTTTAAAATCCTGCTTGCATAAATCACTGATTTTTTATACAGTATCGTCAGATGTAGAAAACCTGCTGATTTTTGTAAAAATCCATCGGCACATTTCAAAAAATCATAAAGCGCAACATACCTGAAAGAAATTATGGACGACAAAAAATCCGATACCGGCTCAGACAAGAGCAAAGCTTTAGCCGCCGCATTGGCACAGATTGAAAAACAATTTGGCAAAGGTTCTGTCATGCGGATGGCCGATGGCGAAGTGGTAGAAGAAGTACAAGTCGTGTCCACGGGTTCTTTGGGACTGGACGTTGCCTTGGGCGTAGGCGGTTTACCACGCGGTCGCGTCGTTGAGATTTATGGTCCAGAATCTTCCGGCAAAACAACGCTGACATTGCAAGTCATTGCAGAGATGCAAAAGTTGGGCGGCACTTGCGCATTTATTGATGCGGAGCACGCTCTGGATGTGGGCTATGCGCAAAAACTAGGCGTTAATTTATCTGATTTGCTGATTTCACAACCAGATACCGGCGAGCAAGCACTAGAAATTACGGATGCTCTGGTACGTTCAGGCAGTGTCGATCTGATCGTCATCGATTCAGTCGCTGCGCTTACACCTCGTGCTGAAATCGAAGGCGATATGGGTGATTCTTTGCCAGGTTTGCAAGCGCGTCTGATGTCACAAGCTTTGCGCAAACTTACTGGCAGCATCAAACGTACTAATACATTGGTTATTTTTATTAATCAGATACGGATGAAAATTGGTGTCATGTTTGGTAGCCCGGAAACTACAACTGGCGGTAACGCATTGAAGTTTTACGCATCGGTTCGTTTGGATATTCGCCGTACAGGTTCCATCAAAGCCGGTGATGAAGTCATCGGTAACGAAACCAAAGTTAAAGTAGTGAAAAATAAAGTAGCGCCTCCATTCAAAGAAGCGCATTTTGATATCTTGTACGGCGCAGGCATCTCCCGCGAAGGCGAGATTTTAGATTTGGCCGCCGATGCCAAGATTGTAGAAAAAGCGGGTGCCTGGTATAGCTACAATGGTGAACGCATTGGGCAAGGTAAAGATAATGCACGCAGTTTCTTGAGCGAGCGCCCGGCACTCGCGCATGAGATTGAAAACAAAGTTCGTGTGCATTTAAAAGTACCGTTGTTGCAAGAGTTAGTGACAGAAAAAACTAAATCAAAACCAGCAAAAGCAGAAAAAGCTGAAAAAGCGGAGAAGGCTGAATAGGCTTAGTGTAAGTTTTTCATTCTGATACCGCAAACTCATTAGTCACAAACTCGCTAAGTGACTGGCGAAATAGCCTAAGCAAATCATGTAATGGCGGCGGCCATTGAGTCAAAAACTCAAGTCAAAAAGGTCAAGCCGGAATATGCTTCTAATACAAGCATATTCCGGTTTTTTATTGTATCGATATTCCGTGATATTTAACGATGGCTAAATTAAAAATCAGTTTAAAAGCCAGAGCGCTACGTTATCTCTCTATGCGAGAACATAGCCGGATGGAATTGGAGCGTAAGCTTCAGCCTCATGCACAAGAAGGCGAAGATGTCTCGGTGTTGCTTGATTGGTTAGAAACTGCCAAATATCTGTCAGCCGAGCGCTTTGCAGATTCGTTGGTAAATCGCCGTGCAGCACGTTTCGGCAACCAACGAATACTCGCCGAATTACAGAGCCACCAGATGGACGGGCAAGAAATTGATCGCGTTAAAGCTGAGTTGACGGAATCAGAGTTGAGTCGTGCGATCGATGTACTACACAGAAAATTCCCTCATTCCGCCGCAGACCATCTTGAGCGTGCAAAGCAAGCGCGTTTTATGCAGCAGCGAGGATTTTCCTCCAAAGCAATTCAGACCGCAATGCGCGCCCCTCGTGACGAAGAAGCTGATGAATAAGCGTCTAGAGTTTTTTGGAAATAATAAAGATTTGCTCTAAGAAATATTAAGCAATATTGAGCAATTATATTTTCGGTAAAGTCTTTCCGTTTATATTATTAAAAATACTACTCTGGGTGAGTATATTTTAATCTTCCAGAGAATCATTGGGTAATTGGCTAGGCGGATTCAGCTACGAAGAGCAACGGGAGGTAAGTTTTAGTGGGAGTATATCCAAATTATAAAAAACCTCAAACGGCGTTCGATAGCCTAGGCATTTCCTAGGGCGATGATTGAGATGATTGACTGCCCGTTGTAA
>NZ_JBEONQ010000102.1:0-4931 GCF_040544445.1 Undibacterium sp. GrIS 1.8
CCTCGGCTATCGAACGCCGTTTGAGGTTTTTTATAATTTGGATATACTCCCACTAAAACTTACCTCCCGTTGCTCTTCGTAGCTGAATCCGCCGTGGTTTATCGCTCTCCAAAACGTATGTTCGTTACGATACTGGTATGTTAGACGAGCGTTCACGCATGTTCATTTCGGTGTCGCATGCTCAAGCAGATAAATGGAAAGGTGAGGGCAGTGCTAACCGTGATCACGTGGATTTCGGCTTCCGTACAGACTTTGATCGTTTTAATTCGATTAACGGTACGATTTTGTATAACCGTGCGATTAACCAAAATATTAGTACTTTTAACTTAGCTGATTTGGCGAAGAACGGTTACTACTACGATTATTCTACTAGCTTCATTGGACACGTGCCCCCAAGTCCAGGTAAGGCCGGTAATGATCCTACCCAAGCAAATGCTGATACTTTCTATAAGCTGACACAAAACCCGTTCCAGAACATAATTGCATCAGCCGTAGGTAAGTTCAGAGTCGGTGAAAATACTGACCTGAAAATCATTCCTTATTTTTGGTACGGTTTCGGCACTGGCGGTACACAGCAACGTTTGCAAACAGAAAGCGCATTCCTTAATAAAGCTACTGGAAAAAATACTGCTGGAGTGGATTTAAATGGTGACGGCGACACTTTAGACAAAGTGATTGTTGCCAGCAGTAACGTAACTCGTACCAACCGTCCAGGTATTACTGCCTCTTTGTCCCACAACGTTGGTAATCATCAAATTTTGGCGGGTTTCTGGGTTGAGCGCGCAGTACATGAACAATTTGGTCCTATGGTCGCAGTCGATGCTAATGGCAATCCTAACGACATCTGGATGCGTGAAGGCCGTATTCTTCGCCCAGATGGCACACCATTTGAAAACCGTGACTGGAAAACAATTAGTACTGCTTATCAGTTCTTTGCACAAGATACAATCAGCATGATGGAGGACAAGTTATCGGTTAACCTTGGTTTGCGTGCTCCTACGATGAAACGTGATTTCACTAATTACGCGAATGAAAGTGCGCCTGTTACTTATAACATTAAGAGAACTTATTCTGAATTATTGCCGCAATTGGGTGCCCGTTACCAGATTGACTACAATAATTCGATTTTTGCTAGTCTCGCTCGTAATATGAAGGCTCCACCAAATTTTGTTTATGCAAGTTTGCCTGTAACTAATGGCGTCGCCACGTTGCCTATCGATGTCAAAGCTGAAACTTCATATAATCTTGACGTTGGATACCGTTTGCAAAGCGATAAATTAACTGCTCAAGCCACAGTGTATGCAGTGAATTTCCAGAATCGCCAAGCAACAGCTTACGATCCTTCAACAAATACCGTTAGTTTGGCTAATGTCGGAAAAGTTAAGACCCATGGTTTTGAAGTTGAATTAGGTAATACTCCAATCAATGGCTGGTCGTTTTACAGCTCATTGGGTTATGCGAAGAGCGAGATTCAAGATAATTTAGTCGTCAGTTCAACGGCAACTTTACCGACTGCAGGTAAAGAAATGACTTTGACGCCTAATTGGAAAGCTGGTCTAAGCGCACAGTATGAAACAGGTGTTTGGTATACGCGAATGACGGCTAAGTACACAAGCAGTCAACAAGCAACAATGACTAACGACGAACTGGTGCCTTCTTATACTTTGCTTGGATTTGACGCTGGTTACCAATTCCCAAACACAACTTATTTGAAAAAGCCAACGTTGCGCCTCAATGTTAGTAACTTGACTAACGAGAAATATCGTAATCCATCTAGCTTTAACGTATCCAATGCGCTGCCCTATGGCACTGCTGCGGCAAAAGGTGTTTTCTATTACTTAGGCGCACCACGTTTCATGTCTGTCACTTTGTCTGCTGATTTCTAATCAGTAAATGTAAGACCGGAGGTTGCGATGTGCTTGGGCTTAGTCGCAACTTTCTCATTATTTGAGCCTGCAATCATGCTTAGCGCGATTGCAGGCTTTTTTCATTTTTTGTAAGGATGGATATGTTAACGATGAAGTCGGTACCAGCATTGATGGCCTCATTGCTGCTAGTTGCTTGTGCCGTGTCACAAAAAACACAACAATCAGGGCTGGAGTCGGCACAACCGTCAATCGCTGCTGGCACAAGTGAAATCACGATCTTTAGTATCAACGATTTTCATGGCAATTTGCAGTCTGATAAACCTGTACCTTATTTGGCACCAGTGGCACCGGTAGAACATGGGCACGATCACGGTGAGGCCATGACCACGCCCGCCGGCGGTTACGCTTATCTGGCCGCACTTTTAAAACAGCGCCGTCTAGTAGCAACTGCCAGCATTTTTGTCGGGGCTGGCGATCTGATGGGTGCATCGCCTATCGGTTCTGCTTTGTTAAAGGATCAGCCTGTGATTGAGGCTTTTAATCAAATGGGCTTATCAGTTACTTCGGTTGGCAATCATGAATTCGACGCTGGCTGGGTTGATTTATTGAGCAAGATAAAAGGCGAGTGTCCGCTGAGCGGCTGCCCATTCCCAGGCTTTTCTGGTGCTAAATATGAATATATTGCTGCCAATGTGATCGATACGCAGACCGCTAAATCCTGGCTTAAACCCTATGTGATTCGCCAGGTCGGTGATGTCAAAATCGCTTTTATCGGCGCGGTTACTTCCGACACTCCCAATTTAGTCGCAGGTGATGGTGTAAGGGGTTTGCAGTTTGAGGACGAGGCAACTGCGATCAATCGTTATGTGCCAGAGATTAAACAGCAAGGCGTCTCCGCTATCGTGGTCCTTATCCATGAGGGCGGTAATTATAAAGGTGACGCCAATGATCCAAGTTATGCATGCAATGGTTTAGAAGGGCCGATTATTGATATCAGCAAAAAACTCGACAAAGCAATCAGCCTAGTGGTATCCGGGCATACCCACCAAGGATACACCTGCAAGATTGATGGTCGCTTAGTTGTGCAGGCACGCAGTTACGGCGCTTATCTCACAGAAACCAAACTCATCATTGACCGTAGCAGTAAGCAAGTGATTGCTAGTAGCGCCAGCAATTATCTTGTGGATCAGCAGAAGCTAAAACCTGATCCGCAAGCGCAGCAGTTAGTGGATAAAGTCGCAGCATTGACCACAGAAATCCGCCTACGCCCGGTTACAACGCTAGCCGCACCTTTAAAGCGTGAGAGTGCTAAGGGTATTTTTGATAGTAGCTTGGGTAATGTTATCGCCGATGCGCAATTGAAGTACGCGCAAAATAGTGGACCAGCAGATATTGCCTTTATGAATTCGGGTGGTATTCGCAGTGACTTGCCGTCGGGTGCGGAGAGCAAATCGGTAGCCGTGACTTTTGGCGATATCTACGCATCACAGCCATTTGGTAACAATCTGGTTCGTATGAGTCTATCTGGTGAGCAGATCATGGCCGTTTTGCAGCAGCAATGGCAAGGACGCGAGGCGGATAATCCTAAAAAGTTATTCGTTTCGAGTAGCTTTAGCTACCGTTGGAGCACCTCTTTTCCACTACCCCAGCGGGTGCAAAATGTTCTGATTAATGGCAAACCTCTGGAATTGGCAAAAATCTACAAGGTCGTTGTGAATAGTTTTCTGGCCGATGGTGGCGATGCATTCACTATGTTTAAGCAAGGACAAGATCGCCAACTGGCCGGACGTGATTTGGATGCACTAGAAACTTATGTCCGTGCCGAGGGTGGCAAACTGGCTACGGTGGCGACAGACCGCGTCAAACGAAGTGAATAGATTGGCAAACGATTTTTGATCTATTTTAGAGAATAGAGGGGGTATTAATAGTTAGGCTTAGATTGTCCAATGATTATATTGACAATCTAAGATGAATCTTATATACAGATAGGGAGTATATTTTCTTAAAGACAGCTTTATGCGTATTCGATAATCAGTGGCGCGTGATCTGAAAAGCGTTGGTCTTTGTAGATAGAGGCTGTTTTTGCTTTAGCCGCAATGCCCGCCGTTGCTACATGATAATCAATTCGCCAACCGACGTTATTCGCCCATGCCTGGCCACGATTGCTCCACCAGGTATAAGCCTCGCCAGTCGTATGCGGATGCAAGCGGCGATACACGTCAACCCAACCTTGTTCATCAAACAAGCGCGTCATCCATGCACGTTCTTCCGGCAAAAAGCCGGAATTCTTTTGATTGCTTTTCCAGTTTTTCAAATCGATTTCTTTATGGGCGATATTCCAGTCACCACAAATGACTAATTCACGTCCTTGGGCAATCAGATCTAGTAAGTGCGGGTAAAACAAGGCCATAAACCGGAATTTAGCTTCTTGCCGCTCAGGCGAGGATGATCCTGAAGGGCAATATACTGAGATTATCGACAAGTTACCAAAGTCGCAGCGTACATAGCGCCCCTCAGCATCAAATTCAGGACTACCAAAACCAATCTCCACTTTATCTGGCGTAGCTTTGCTATACACCCCGGTCCCTGAATATCCCTTTTTTTCCGCGTAATGGAAATTACCGTGATAGCCCTGCGGCATCAAAAAATCTACCGTCATATCGTCAGCTTGCGCCTTCAGCTCTTGCACACAAACAAAATCTGCTTGCTGTTGCTGCATCCATTCAAAAAAGCCTTTTTTTGAAGCAGAGCGTATGCCGTTGAGGTTTGCGGAGATAATTTTTGTCATGTTTCGTAATTAAAACTTAAAGAAAAATAGATTAAAACATATTGAAAATCGAACAATTATTTCTTTTGTGCATTATCCAAATTACTTGGCTTAAAAGATAAGTAGTGATCAGTATATTGATAGGATAATTTGTAGCTACTGCGTCTGCTTACGCATCAATGGAGAAAAATAATTGAATTAAGAGGTTCTTGCAAAACGAAACACCGGAGAGTAATTTTATTGCGAGAAGCGCAAAATAGATGAGAAAGGAGCGGCCATTTCTGGCAAGATGAAAG
>NZ_JBEONQ010000103.1:0-4773 GCF_040544445.1 Undibacterium sp. GrIS 1.8
CCGGACGCACTGATGCGTGCCGGGCATGTGGGCGGCAAACAGCGGCTTGCGGAACATCGGAATGACTGGTGGCTGACACGGCAGCAACATTCATAGCGCAATTAATGGATGAATACTGTATGCCCAATCAGTTATTTTGTGTTGCTTTTTGTCGACCTGCGGTAGGCACTCTAGCTCGTTATGTTGCTATGTAAGCAATTGACTTGACGATTGGTGGCTCACCGCGACTGGCAGCTTACGCCCCACTATCGACGCTCATTGAAATATCTTTACGGCTGCTTAGGGCACCAGAGTTGCCCGTCAAAGTGCCAAAATCACGGTCAGCTGACCAACGTTAGCCTTTCAATCGTTTTTCAGAGGTATCTGGCGTCACGCTGATCGCTTTGTTGCAACGAGTGCAGCGGGCAGACTATTCGGCAAAATCCTGCTCGCAAAATCAGCAATGGGAAACTCAAGCGTGCCGCGCAAATTAATTCCCTCAAGATTAGTAGGCGCAATCTTGCGTAAATCTTCTGAGCGCAGAGGTTCACCACCAATCGATTCTATTTCTGTTTTGGCTCGGTCCATGTGGATAGTGTTCCATGCCATCAGGCAATAGCTGAGCAAACTTAAACTGGATGAAACGGCAACCAGCGAATCATGACGTTTTGCCAGCCCGGCCGGGATTTTGCCGGTATGGAGTGCTCGATACAGATTATGCACTGCCTCACCGCGATTCAATACATGGCGCAATTCGCGTTGGAAAGAAGGGTTAATGAACAAATCGATCAGAAAAATCGTGCGTAGCATACGGCCAAGATGCACGCCGCCATCATAAACATCCTGGCCGCGCGCCGATGCACCGAATCGCTGTAACGCTTGTACCGCTGAACATTGACCAGTCGATATCGACGCTGCGACACGTACCAATTCATCGTAGACCGCTTCAATTGCCGATGTGCGAACATCACAATCGACCACTGTGACCAATTCCGTTGGTACTTTACAAGCGAGTGGGACATGCAACCGGCGATCTCGCATATGGGCAAGCCAGGGGCAAAGATCGAACCCCAATAGTTTGGACTGAGCCATCGCAAAATCGGTGTAACCATGCGTGTCAACAGCAAGTTGACTCACGTCAGCGCTCCCTGTTTGCCTGACCACACCTTCGATAGCCGGACCAGCCTGACGTTCTTTGAGCAAGATAGGCTGATCGTAAAATATTCCCCATCGATCTTGTTTGTGAGAATAGATCCCAATTGAGGCCGTGCGACGACGCGGATCAGTACGTGCCTGCCATACAGTGCGCGTTGTCTCCAGACTCATCATGTCGGATGAAGCAAGATCTGCACGTCCCCAGTGTGCGGTGATCGGATGCCGGTGCATAAACTCTAAGATGGCATCAGCGGCATGCCGTAGTTTGCGTTCGTCGGCAACCTTTCCCATCATTTGTCGGATGGCAGGCGGGGAAAGTTCGGGAACCATGCGTGATATGTCAGCCGCTGACAACGAGGTACCGTGGGCCAACACAGCTGCATAAACTAGCAGCAATTCGCTACGTGAGCGCGGCTCACGTCCCAGCAATATCCAACTGAAACGCACTGAACTATCGATTTCCAAAATAATCGTAGGGACCTGTCCGACCGGTCGTCGCGAGAATATGGCGGTCCGCAGTGTATTCAGATGTGCATCGGCGCGTTCAGCCACCAGCGGCTCAATATGTACCCCTCTGGTATCGATGCTGACCTCACCGGCAACACAAGCATCTTTGAGTCGTTCCAGTCCCTGGTTGATATGGTCGGTGATGGGCTCAAGAAATTCTTTCGGATCTTGCGGCAACGCCAGACGGCCATAAAAACTGTTGCGCTTTGTTTCCCATTCAACTTTTGGAATCAGTAGAGCGGCCTGACTGCGGAAAGCAAAGGCTTGATGAATGGTGGTTTGATGAACAATAGCTTGATTTATCTCCGCCGTTATTTGGTAAGAACGCAGGCGCGCCGCATGATCAAAAATTTGTGAAGTAATCATCAGTTCATCCGCACCGGTCAGCGCGATAAAATCTTGCAACTGGCGCTTCACCGTTTCGGCAGAACCGATGGCCGAACAAGGCAGAACCTGATCGAGCAAAGCGTGTTCCTGCGGGCCTATCTTGCTCATATAATCAGCTACCGGCGGCGGCAATCGCGCCGGGCGTCCACTGCGCAGATTGACAAAGGCTTGCTGCATCGACGTAGCGTTCAGCTTCGCTTCGTCATCGGTATCGGCCGCAAACACATTAAAGCCCAGCATCACATACGGTTTTGCCAAACGCTTCGACGGTGTAAAGGTAGCGCGATACAGCGCAATTGCCTGCATCATTTGTGCCGGAGCAAAATGCGAGGCGAAGGCATACGGTAAGCCCAGCGCCGCTGCCAGCTGCGCGCCAAACAGGCTAGACCCCAGTATCCATATCGGCACATTCAAACCCACACCGGGAACGGCACGCACAGCGCGCTTTTGCTCGGCTGAGAAATAATCCATCAATTCAACGACGTCTTGCGGAAACTGATCCGCGTCCAAGCTCAGATTACGGCGCAAAGCGCGCGCCGTAGTCTGATCAGAACCGGGTGCGCGACCCAGACCCAGATCGATACGTCCGGGGAACAAGGATTCAAGCGTGCCAAACTGCTCGGCAATCACTAACGGTGAATGATTCGGTAGCATGATTCCGCCAGCGCCAACCCGGATGCTAGAAGTGCCTGCCGCGACATAGCCGATCAGCACGGCAGTTGCGGCACTGGCGATACCCGGCATGCCATGGTGCTCTGCCAGCCAAAACCGCTGAAAACCCCAGCGTTCGCCATGCTGGGCGAGGTCTAAGGTATTGCGAAATGACTGGGCAGCGTCGCTGCCTTCAAGGATGGGGGAAAGATCAAGTATCGAGAAAGGTATCATTGGCGCGTCATGGTCATTAAAGTCGCTCCATCATAGTACGACTTGCTCATACTTGCTGATCGCCTAGCTGGACTCAGTTTGAAGCGCTTCGGGTTCATTGAGTAAAGATTGTATGGCGCGATCAAATGCCGGGGCGAATTCGACCGTCCTGATGGCGCCTGCTCGCAAACCCTTGATTGAGTTTGACGACTTGATTTTTAACCCAGAATTTCCATTAGGATTGGCAATGATGATGGATGCACTTTTCGAGGCAGTTTTGCTACGAATGAGGCGCCAATAGCGAGCTATTGTCCACGAAGAGCAGAAAAAATGACCGAAAATGCGCCATCAGCATGCCAATAGCACCGCAGGTGCACATGATGCGCATGGCGCACCTGGCAAGCATGTACTCGTCGCGTTTGGAGACAGTTCTAACATTCCGCTATGAAGCCAATAAAATATAAAAATGTGAGAACTGATCCAGTGACGCTATGTTGATGCAGTAAATAGAGACAAGCTAGGCTTAGAAAAATCCAGACATCGCGTAAGCGGTCTTTTTAAACATCAGTGTCTCAGCTTCTTCCAATTTCAGATTCACTTTATTCGCCGTTGTGACTACACGGGTGCGATATTCCTTTTGATTGGACACTTCTGATACTGTTTGACGGCTAGTGCCAGCGTCAGAGACTTTGGCATCAACTTTGGTGTCCTTACGAACGATCGCACCATTCTTTGTGCGTTCTTTGATCTGAATATCACAAACCAACATGTAGGTAACATCTTTGACGAGCGATCCGGAAATCATTTCTATCGCGCCGAAAGCTAAGCCGCCAGCAGCAGCACCGCGATAATAATTATTGCTATTGATTAAACTACCGGCCACGGCACCTGCCACCACGGCACCGCCCATGTAACCTTGATGCAAAGCGGATTCAGCCGCAGTTGGGCTAGTTTTTTCGAGATTAAGTACGTAGGCCACCATGGTGAACTGCGCATGATCCGGATCATCGACCAAACGGTAGCCATTGTCATTGGCTGAAAATTGTTCTGCGACAAATGTCTTAAACGCTTTACGATCAAATTCCATGACGCCGCTTTTTACATCCAGGAAGATGGTTCGTTTGTCTTTGGCTACGGCATCAACAAAAATAGCTGTGCTGGTACGCGCCTGAACATCCAGATCTTTTTTTGAAAGTGCTACTTGAGTTGCAGCGCAGCCAGCCAAGATTGGCACAACTAAAAATAATGGCGAAAATTTAATGAACGACTTGATTGATGTAAGCATGAGCTTGATTCCTAAATAGGTATGTTGTAAAAATAACGCGAAGAACTATTACCAGTAACGACCGTAATAATGGTGGTAATAGCGACAATTTTGATAACCACTCCAACCATACTGGTAAATATCAGCGCAGGTATAGCCGTTTTGCCAATGTGCTGGTGCCTTAGTTTCGACCGGCTTCAGGTTTTTGGCCATCGCGTCTTTGATGAATGCATCCACTTTTGCTTCATCTGCCACAGAAAAGGGTTTTTCCATGACCTCAGCATTGAGTTTCCTCTGCATTTCAGCCATTTCTCGTTCTGTTTGCGCCGAGGCGAAAGAGGAAATAGCGGCGCAGAGAACCATGAGGGACGAGAGGGTGACACGTAACAAAACATTCATTCAAACTTCCTTTTCTGCTCTAAAAAAACATCAAAATAATACCCAAAAAAAATCGCCTTTTATAGGGTCGTTCCAAAACCTGAAAATTATAAACCAATTTCAATGTAATTAATTTAACTTTTTGCGGATAGGAAATTCAAGCCACCTAAGCGAAGTATACTCCCTTAACCAAGTGATCATAAGTACAAGTTTCGATCTAATCAGATCGGATTGCACAA
>NZ_JBEONQ010000104.1:0-4700 GCF_040544445.1 Undibacterium sp. GrIS 1.8
TTTTGCAGTGACGAATGACATTCTTTTTACCTTGCATGATGATGACGATGTTGTCTGATTCTAAAGTGAGGTTTTCTAGGACGTATTCGGTTTCTGCATATTCGCTAATGTCGCCGCGATAGTCCGCAAGAGCGGGAGCATTGGAACGAATGTTATCGCCCAATGATTTATGATAGAAGCGTTTGTTTTTTTTATCCCAGGCATGCACCATGACGACGGTTGGTTGCTTCGATGTAGTAACAGTGCCGTTGCTTATTTTTATCGCATGATAAGGGGGGGCTTTACCTCCGCTATTAGGCCAAAAACCGCCATCATTCTGATAAATTCCAAGGCCGTAAGGTATCTTTGCCGATAGGTGGTGATTCATCAAATCAATAGTCACATTACTCGCATAATTAATGCTTACCATAGGTCCATTTGGTACTGGTTGATGCGGCAAACGAAACCAGGGTGCTGGTTCTGTTTGATACAAATCTTGCGCCACACAATAATCACCAGATCGAAATACTCCGACAGACCAGCCGTTATGGTCTTTAAGTTCCATACAACGCTTGCCGTTATAGTCAATAAATTTTTCTGTCTCTTGTGCAGCAGGTGCTGTTGAAAAAAGCAATGTTGCGGCGATAAAGCAAGCAACTTTTATGGAGTGCATAAAGACTTTCATGGCAGAATTGTCCCTTTAAAGCTTGGATCTGTGTCCTTAAAAAGATCTCCTTTTTTGTGAAGAACACCATTGCTATCGGTCGTGTCTTCTTTATAACGCAGGAAATCATTACGATTTTTTTGACCCTGTGTTGAGTCGTATCGACCCTGTTTATCTTGTTTTAAATTAAGTGCTTTTGGTGCCCCGTCCATCCCAACAAAATCGGTATAACCTAATTGCGTCAATTCGTAATTTGACAGGTCAATCTTTTTCGTGTTTCCGTTTGAACTATCAAATGCATGATTGTTGCCGCTATCCTCGTGGACCGCATTGAACACTTCAAGAAAGGGCTTGATGCTTTGTTGTTTTGTATTCAATCCTTGTGCACCTCATTAATTTGAATCTTCTTGCCATTAAAACGGCTAGGTTGCCCGATGAAAGACTGATCAAGAAGCGCTTTTCCGATTTCAAATATTTTTGCGTCAGTCGTTATGTTTAAGTCTTGCCATGTTTTTCCATTGTCCAAGGACTCGCTTTGAAAGACCGCGATAACATGTTCACCATCCCTCGTAACCGGGTGTTCAAAAACTAGTCGCCTATCAATTGGTGCAACAAATGCGAAATTCAGTTCTGGGACAGCAGATTTTCCATCCAGATCAAAACGTTGAAGATCACTCCGAACCTGTTCCGATTGATCTACTGTAGATGCCTGAACGTATAATTTCTGCGCGGCATCGGGAGTCAACCCAATCCACCTGCCAGCCTCAAAATATTTATAAAGTGCCACTGGACGACCACGAAATAAACCCACGGCGGAACAGATGCGCTGAAAGTCACTTTCATGCTGACTATGACTGACATTTCGACCGATGTCCGTTAATAGCAGCGAATGCTTCTTTTTATAATACACACTGTATGGTTCTTGATTGATCCGATCGGCGGTCTCTCGATAAAGACGCGCAAGCGGGCTCCAGTCGTATTTGGATTTCAAGACGAATTTACTTCCATCAGCAACCTTGCATTCCAGCACATCTTCACGTGGTATGGCGGCTGCTGGTAGGCAAACCACCAACAACATCAAGGCAATTATTTTTTTCATCATCATGGTGCTCTTTTATCTGACATAGTTTTGTAGTCAATACCCGTGTAATCCAGTGCGCCTTTATCCATCTTAAATGCGTCATGTACTGTGTACGAACCTACGGTTTTTCCCTCAGTGTAGGCATAGAGATTGGCGATTTCACGCTTGACATCCTGAACCGCAAGAGAGAATGCCATCTGGTGATAATTAACGATATCCTGGGGGACATAAATTCGCTCTCCTTTTTTTAAATCACTGAGAGACTTTTTATCGTCGGCAAACCAACCAACGCCCAATACACCTGAAGGAGGATTAGCAGGATCATATTTCTCGGCCTGCCAATAAAATATTTTACTTTTGACGAACGATTTGGTTTGCTCCGTTGTATATTTTTGCCCGCCAGCGGCCGAAGTATCATTGTCCTTGTTCCAGTAACCATGGGTAGTCCGGTCGTTGTCACACTCAAGATCACCTAAATAATTTTTTCCGCAAATCTTATTGGTTTTCTCATCTTCAGTTTTTCCGCCTAGTACCGTCCCAGTATAGAGTGAATCAAACTTAATGGCGTCGTTGCGTCCATCCCATATTCGTGTCATGCCCAAACCATTTGGTACGGCGCCGCATTCATGTTTAGTTACGCCACCTTCTGTATATACATTATCGACGGCGCCACCGCGCGTCGTTGCATCAACCCAATTGGAATGGGAATAAAAATCGGCCAGTGTATGGGCGTTCTGCCCGAAGTTACTTAACGCTCCGGAGATTCCCGTACCCGCAGCCCCATAAAGGACACGTTTTTTGTTTATCGTATCCAGTGTGTTGTCAATCCAATTTCCATTCGCGCCTTTGTAGCTACCGATCTTGGTATGATCAGTAACTGACTTGAATTCTGGGCCGTCATTTGGGTTGTCGAAGTGATTTTGCGGATTATATTGGCCACCGCCAGCCACACCTGTTGTACCGACACTGTACGGAAATACCGTGGGATTTCCAACATCTGGGAGTGCGTCTGTTTGATAGGCGTTTCGAATAATTTGGTCGATAACGGTCTGTGAGAACCTTGCCTCGCCATGATGTTCCGCTTCATATTGTGCAAACGCGATTCGTATAATATCTCCGTGTCCTTTGTCCGAAAATACAGGATCTAAATTACCGGTCACAACGACACGAGACGGTACTTTAAACAAACCCAGCGGATCAATCTCACCCATGGGATTACTGCCTACATAGGCATAACTCTCAACGCCAGAGGTTAATCCTAGGGGATCGGGTGTGATATACCTACCTCGCGATGGATCATAATACCGATGAATATTGTAAAACAGGCCGGTCTCTTGATCCGCATACTGTCCCGCTATGCGCAGGTTCATTTCAAAGTGGTCAGGTTCACTGCTATCGGCAGCCTGAGCGGCAGTCATCATGGTAAATGCGCTATCGTTGGCTGCCGCTTGTTGCATCGTCAAAGCACGTTGGTTTCCAAAAGCATCGAAGTCACCTCGCCATACCACCTGTTGATTTTTATCTGTCACAGCTAACGGCAAACCTCGGTCGTCAGTATGGATTGCATATAGAGTACGGGTCTGACCCTTATCCTGTGCGCGCATCACCGCGTAAGGCCGGTAATCGGCGTACAAATATTGGGTGGTTAACTGTCCTTCTGCGTTCGCTTCGGCGATCAGCTTATGCGCGGTGTCATAGACAAAATAGGTAGTACGACCATTGATAGTTTTGACCACACGATTTCCAAGCGCATCATAGCGGTAGCGGGCGACCGTTTTACTCGCCTCCCTAACTTCAATCAGTCGATGCGCATCGTCATAGATAAACTGCTGATTTCGTCGGACACTTTGACGGCCATAGCTATCGCGTTGAACCTGTTCCGTTTGACTTCTGCGTTGGCCAAGCGGGTCATAGCGGTAGCTAACGTCGTTGGCGGCCGAAGAGGTAACTGACGGTGCTGTAATGGCCGTAGTTGATGACGTTGACGCTGCCACGACTTGCTGCGTTGGGTTCGCACCTGTGATAGCGTCAATTCTCTCGTCTGTCAGACGATGTACTGCATCGTAGAGGTAGCTACGCTGTTCCATATTCCTCTTGCTAGAAATAATATTATTGGCGCCGTCGTGTTGATACCGCAAAGCCTCAATCGCACCTGGATTGGTTTTGCTACCGATGTCGATTGCCGTCAATCGTCCCGCTTTATCGAATGTGCTTTGCTTGATAATCCCGTTGCTTGCAGTGTGGTTTTCGATACCTCCAAACGGACGCCAACTGATATCGGTCAGTATCGGTTCTTGCGTGATATTGTCCGGTAAAATCGCGCGCAGCCCAGCAACAAAACGGTCGTGGATATGTTCGCCTATCCAGGCAAACCAGCCCCTATCACGAGTGATCGCATTTTGCTTGCCATCAGTTTTGTCATACCGATAGGATAAGTATTGGCCATCAGGTAATCTGCGCTCGACTAATTGCCCCGTGATTGAATCATAGGTGTAGCTCGTAATGAAATTGAACGCTGCGACTTGCTTGTTGTCTGGCTGGATGGTTTGAGTGTGCTGCACAATCTGACCAAAGGCGTCGCGCAGATAGGTATGGCTGTTACCACAACCGTCTAGCCGTTCTAACAAATCACCGTCATAACTGAGCGTTTCAGTGCAACCTGCGATCATCCGCTTGACCAGACGACCGCTACTCGCAAACTCGAGCTTTTCGGTAACATGACTTTGTCCGTCTAGCCCAGTTTGCTGTTTCTCAAATGCACCCGTTGTGTCGTTGTAGCTGTATTTGAAACGGCCTTCATCAGGTGAGATCTCTAAGACTATGCGCCCAAAGTCATCGTGTAGAATCGTGTGTGCTCGATTAGCGGCATCCGTGAGCAACATAGCTTACACCGCGTACTTTCATGAAACAGTATCATTTCTATCTTTCTATTTTGGGATGCACAAATAGTCTAAAACGGCCATATTTTGGTTGTTG
>NZ_JBEONQ010000105.1:0-4332 GCF_040544445.1 Undibacterium sp. GrIS 1.8
CGACGTATTGACGATAACGCACGAACTTATCGGGCACATGCTTGGCGTACGTCGCGAGGGAGTAACCGGTGAGGCAAGCAAACTGCAGGCCGCTGGGATAATCCGATACAGCCGCGGCCTCGTACAGGTGGTTGACCGTGCGGGTTTGGAGAAGTTAGTATGTGAGTGTTTTGGGGTCGTGAAGAAGGAATATGAGAGGCTCTTGCCACGCATTACTCATGACATGCATGAGCCGAAGCATCCACTCAATTCAAATTCTGCTACCGGCATTAAAACTACCGAAACTCATCCAATTAATGGTGGGCAAGGCTAATCGGTTATGCCCCGCGCCGCACTTCACGGAGCAAATTCACACTTTTTAACTTTGGAATGACTACTGCCATGGCACTTATTCAGTTGGTTTACACTAGTTCTTTGGTCAACAATGCGCCAGAGGTGATGGCCGACATACTTCAAACTGCACGGAGCATCAATAAATTGCGCAACATAACTGGAATGCTCCTATGCGCAAATGGCGGGATATTGCAGGTGCTTGAAGGTGAAGACGCCGACGTGAGTAAGACATATCGGTCCATCGAATTGGACAAGCGTCATAACGATATTTTTCTGCTTTCCAGAGCGGAAGTCGCTGAGCGGAAATTCGCAACTTGGGACATGGGTTTTAGACGTCTGACCGACACAGAAATCAGCAACTCCCCCATTGCTGCAGAAGTTTTCAATGCAGACAGAAATGAAATTGGAAATCGGGTCAAGCCTGGCGCAGTATTGACCATGTTGGTGCTGTTCGGGGAGGGTATTGAGATGCTTGAATAACGATTGCCGATGTGTGGCTATCAGACGTTCGGTCGCTCAAGCCGCTAAGCCACTTAGTCAGGTTTTGTCCCATTAGCGAAACCAAATCGGATTTATAGCAGACGCTTGCGTCCATCATCACGCTGGACGGACTTGTCCTGCCAACGGGTAAAATTGATCTGCGAGAAACATCTTCTCAGCACCTTCCATCATCGACTGTACTTTGCGAATCATGTGCATAAGCTCGATGCTGGCCAGGACTTTTTGGGCTGACCAAAAGGATTTGAAATTGAGCATTGGCTTGATCACCCTGGAAGGAACATCGTTGATGAGGCTTATCAGTGGTAACAAACATGGAGTGGCTATTAAAAACTACTGTCTTGAGTTCAGGAGACGTAATCGATCAAATCATTTTCCTGTCAAACAGAGTCATTCTTTCTTACGCCTCTTAGATTAAGAAAAAAGAGACCGAGTTGCAATCCTATTAGTGCAAAAGCGTGATCGTACCAACCCCAAACTATCCAAAATATATTACTTACAGTGAACAACCAAAACCCTAAGTTACGCCTTTTTTTTGATTGGGATGTCACAAGCCAAGCTGCGACTAGCGTTATTGCCGTTGCAGTCCACTGTAAAGTTATCAGAGCTAAATTGAACAACTCAGCTCCTTAGGCAAGCTAATTCGGTGGCGGTAATTAGTATCAAACATGGTACTAAGATTAAATGGTCAAATGAGAGTCGTTCGAGCAGCGACGTTGAATTCAAATTAAAGTAGGAATAAATTTTGTTGAAAGACCGTATTTTCTTAGCAAAGTCTGCTTCTTCTTAGGCTGATTCCGGCACGCAACGGCATATAGCATTCCTAAATAGTCGAAAAGAGTTCTGGCAATGGCACCGTCATTTGGGTCGAGGACGATCCAGCCCAGCATCCGGCATTAATAAAGTACCCGCTCTTAGTTCGGCGACAGCATTCATGACGGCGCGGGCAACATTGCGAACTTCCTTTTGCATCGCTAGATCACGATCCAGAACTTCGTGGCTTTCGGCATAGGACTCGTAGTAGCCGACAAACCGGTCCAGCCGTGATAATGCGCCTGCATCGACCAATCCCATCCAGTCCAGCCAGTCTGACAATGACCTGCGTACTCCTTCAATACCCGCAACATCGCCATGCACAACCAAACCGTATACGCGGCCAGCCAGATGTTTCGGATAGGACCATCCTTTGAGCTCTATGTCCTTCGCTTTTTTCGCATTCTTACCTGAAGTTGTTGTCGGATCCGGATTGCCGCCGTCGGCACAAACCAATCTATCAATCATCAATTTCAAAACCCCCGGTGTTTGGTACCAATAGACAGGTGTCATGATAATGACAGCATGAGCGGCGACCCATTTTTCATAGATCTCGGCCATCCAGTCATTGGTCTGACGTTGTCCATGGTTAGGGTAGCAACTGCAAGGCCAATGACATAATGGCATCGCGGTGGAGACACAAGCCTTGCAGGGGTAAATATGTTTATCGTAATCAGAAATCAACAGGCTGAGATCCAACTGATCGACTTCTATGCCGCCTGCTTCCAGAATTTCTACCGCAAGCTTCGTCATGCGGTAGGTTTTTGAAATCTCGCCAGGACAACTGCCGTCATTGCGTGCAGAACCGCAGACCAGCAAAACCCTTGATTTGGTAGAAGAATCCTTTTGTGTAGCCTCCGCTGCAATCAATTTGTCTCGCGTCGATTTCCATTCCACCGACAGATCGTAATCAGGCTCAGCAAAGTCCGGTCCAGCCTTTGCCGTGATAGGTGACTTGTTCCCGTTGATGTAATTTTCCCATGCAACCTGTTCAACTTTAGCGATTTCCGTTTGTACGGCTTTGAAAGATGGGTCAAAAAAGGAACGCTGAAATTCGAGATGAAATTCACCTCTTTTTAGCACAGCAGGCACCTGCCCTTTGCGTGGTTCGATCATGACACTTCAATTGCAGGGAATGGTATTTCAATCGCGTTATTAAGAGCTAATTCATCAAGGCTGTCATAGTTCTCAGCGCGGGCTTTCATCTTGGGTAAATTCATATTGACTCCATTTAAGCTAACTGCGACTACAATGAGTTAATCTTCAAAAAAGTAGGAAATCAGTAGCTCTAATATTCGAGTGCATAACCGATATAGCAACCGAAACGTAGCAATGTTCAGATTGCAGATTAAAGAAAAAAAATAATTGAAACAGTTCGGTAGAACACATATCAAACCAGTACTTATAAAAATACGGTAATAGCGTTGATGGTACCCAAGGTCTTGAAATACGCTTATGTCACTGAAATTATTCCACGCGGGAAATTGGGTCAAAGCCGAAAACAAAATTAGGTAGAAGCAACTCGGTCGATTTCGTCGCATTAAGGAAGCCCCGGTAGGCTTGACTGATGCACACCGATCAAAAGCCGAATAACAAAACGCTGCACCGTGTTTTCAAGCGGCTACCTATACTCGCCGCGAATTACTGCCGTCGTAAGCGCCAGTCTGGCAACAGCCGGCACATGGACAAAAGCTGCATCAACGATATCGTCGAACAAGACCATCGGACCATAAAACGCCTCACGCGACCGATGCTCGGTTTCAAGACCTTTTACTGCGCTCGAACTGGTTCTGACGGGATAACGCAATGAGGGTTTCTGCCGCATTATTGATCGAATGCCGGAATTTCCATGGAATGGCCCTGTGTCCGTCAAACTGGACGGTCTACTCCTGACACCGCAAACAATTGGTCTGCAAACGAGATCGCCGTGCCTTCGATTTCGAACAGGCTCTTTCGGATCATCCGCGTCAATGCGATCTTGGTTTAGCTAGCGGGACAAAACCTCCCATATCCCTAATAACGAGAAACAGATTAAACTCCTCGCTCGCTCTTATAGTCTCGTAGAATACAGCTCAGGTCTCCGTTTAACGACATAATCAAGTCCAAGGTTTTTGGCGCAACTCCGGTGGGTCAGTTTTAGACGCAAATCAACAGCCACTCTCAACAGCATTACAAAAAGAAACTGTTCACCAACGATGCTCGAACTCCAACACATCTGTAAAATTTTTGACGGTAAGACTGTGCTGCAGGATATAAATCTTAAGGTGCAGAGTGGGACAACGCATGCTCTTATCGGTTCCAGCGGTTCGGGGAAAACCACTCTGCTCCGACTAACATTGGGGTTAATTCCGTTGGATAAGGGCTACGTCAAAATTAACGGACAACCCTTACTGTCGTTTTCGCGTGCCGAATGGGCCGACAAAATTGGCTATATCCCACAAGACGGAGGACTCTTCCCCCATTTGTCTGCGCGAGAAAATGTAGTCATGGTCGCGCGTTTGCGAGGCTGGGAGCGCGCGCGGCTAGCTGCGCGTTTTTCTGAGTTGGTGAGTCTCGTCGATTTGGACGAAACTATTCTGGACCGATTCCCACATGAGCTCAGTGGCGGACAGCAACAGCGCATCGCCATCATGCGCGCTGCTTTCATGGATCCGCCAGTTATGCTGCTTGACGAACCAATGGGCGCAC
>NZ_JBEONQ010000106.1:0-3683 GCF_040544445.1 Undibacterium sp. GrIS 1.8
TTGTAAGGGGCGCCATCCGCTTCCTCCGGTATTGCGCTTGAGTTCCCTGTGGATGCTGGACTTATGGCGATGGAGTGCGGCAGCAATCTCGCTGAGCGTCTTTTTTTCTAACCGCAGTGCGTAAATTGGGTATCGTTCGTCTTGGGTTAGGTGTGTATAGCGCATATTCGGCAACTTTCGACTGGCTGGTCAAAAAGCATGAATGCTATCGCATCTGACCCTTTGACTTTTTATTCAATGTTGCTCTTCGTATTTGAATCCGCCCTATTTTATACAAAAAAATGGGGTGTATATTGCCGTTAAGACACATATCAAAAATGTTAACCCGCAGTGACAAGGAGAAAATACCTAATGATGGCGTTCTCATCTTGCCAAGACGAATTACTTAGTTATCGCTTCATCTGTATGTTGAGCTCGTGTGAATTTATCTTTGGCATGAGGCAATTAATCTGTAGCGCAAGCCACAAAAAAAGAACCGATTTAAATTGCCCCTACGATCTTTGACGCAAAACGCAGAAGCTTACGCATCGACTTGTGCTACACTTCTCGGGATTTTTTCAGGGCCGCAAGAGCGGCTGTTATCGTAGAAACTGCGGTGACGACGCGCAATTGTGGCTCTTTACACTGAAATAGCCGCCATCAGGCATATGCCCTTACCAATATCCACTTCTCGCCGTGCACTTAAGCACACGCGCTCAATCCAAATCGACGCATTCGCTCGCGATGATGGATTGTGGGATCTTGACGCTCATATCACCGACACCAAAACCCGCGACATTCAACTTGCTTCTGGCATCCGGCCGGTTGGCTTACCGCTGCATGATCTTAGTTTGCGGATTACGATCGATACCAACTTGAATATCGTTGATGCAATGGCTGTCTCGGATGCCGTACCGTACCCGGGTTTTTGCAACACGATAAGCCCAGATTATAAAAAGTTAATTGGCCTCAACCTGATGATGCAGTTCCGGCAAGGTGTGAAAGAAAGAATGTCCGGCATTAATGGCTGCACCCACATTACAGAGTTAGCCCAAATTCTCCCGACCGCTGCGGTGCAAGCTTTTGCCGGTGATGTGATTGATACCCGCGATGGCGCCAGTAGTTCTGACATCAGCTCTGAAAACCAGCAACAACCTTTTCAACTTAATCGCTGCCATGCGCTAAGGCTAGATGGTCCGGCGGTTGTGCAATATTACCCGCGATGGGCGGTGACAAGTAGTTTGCCGCCTGACGCAAAATCATCTGCTTAGTTCGTTTTTACTGTTTTTATTTTTGTTGTTTTATTTTGTTTTGCCTATCAACTAATACCTCAGTGTCTGAAGGGAAGTCGTATGAAAATTCATGAGTATCAGGGTAAAGAAATCCTCCGCAAATTCGGAGTGACAGTACCACGCGGTATTCCATGCCTGTCCGTAGATGAAGCCGTTAAAGCGGCCGAAACTTTAGGCGGCCCAGTTTGGGTTGTCAAAGCACAAATTCATGCCGGTGGTCGTGGTAAGGGTGGCGGCGTCAAAGTAGCTAAATCCCTTGAGCAAGTGCGCGAATACGCTACTGCGATTTTGGGTATGCAATTGGTAACGCATCAGACTGGGCCAGAGGGCCAAAAAGTCCGTCGCTTGCTAATCGAAGAAGGCGCTGATATTAAAAAAGAACTGTACGTCAGTATGGTGACCGACCGTATCAGCCAGCGCGTCGTCTTGATGGCGTCCAGCGAAGGCGGTATGGATATTGAAGAAGTGGCTGAGTCACATCCAGAACTATTGCATTCCATCGCTATCGACCCGACTAATGGTCTGCAAGATGCAGAGGCAGATGATATCTCCCGCAAAATTGGTGTGCCAGAAGAGTCTATCGCTGACGCACGCGTTCAGTTAAAAGGTCTGTACGAAGCCTTCATGGCAACCGATTGTTCACTGGCAGAAATCAATCCTTTGATTTTGACCGGTTCGGGTAAAGTTATTGCTCTCGATGCTAAGTTCAACTTCGACGCGAATGCTTTGTTCCGTCAACCAGAAATCGTGGCTTACCGCGATCTGGATGAAGAAGATCCGGCTGAAATTGAAGCATCTAAATTTGACCTCGCTTACATCTCGCTCGACGGCAATATCGGTTGCTTAGTCAACGGAGCTGGTCTAGCAATGGCAACGATGGATACGATTAAGTTGTTCGGCGGTGAGCCAGCTAACTTCCTTGACGTAGGCGGCGGCGCGACAGCAGAAAAAGTGACTGAAGCGTTTAAGATTATGTTGAAAAATCCAGGTCTGAAAGCGATCTTGGTCAATATTTTCGGTGGCATTATGCGTTGTGACGTGATTGCTGAGGGTGTCATCACTGCATCTAAAGCGGTTTCCCTGCAAGTACCGTTGGTGGTACGCATGAAGGGTACCAACGAAGACATCGGTAAGAAGATGCTGGCTGATTCAGGTCTGCCTATCATCGCCGCTGATACGATGGAAGAAGCAGCGCAGAAGGTTGTTGCCGCTGCTGCAGCTCACGCTTAATAATCGCAAGGAACAGATATGTCCATCCTGATCAATAAAGATACAAAAGTTATCACCCAAGGTATCACTGGTAAAACTGGCCAGTTCCATACTCGTATGTGCCGCGATTACGCAAACGGTAAAAACTGTTTCGTCGCTGGCGTCAATCCTAAAAAGGCTGGCGAAGATTTCGAAGGCATTCCTATTTTTGCTAACGTATCTGAAGCAAAAGCGGCTACTGGCGCAACAGTTTCTGTTATCTACGTACCACCTGCAGGTGCTGCTGCCGCGATTTGGGAAGCGGTTGAAGCTGACCTCGATCTGGCAATTTGCATTACCGAAGGCATTCCTGTCCGTGACATGATGATGCTGAAAGACCGCATGGCAAAATCTGGCAGCAAAACCAAATTGCTCGGACCAAATTGCCCAGGTCTGATCACACCTGACGAAATCAAGATTGGCATCATGCCAGGTCATATCCATCGTAAAGGTCGTATTGGCGTGGTTTCCCGCTCCGGTACATTGACTTACGAAGCAGTAGGCCAATTGACTGCATTAGGTCTGGGTCAATCTTCTGCTGTTGGTATCGGTGGTGATCCTATTAATGGTTTGAAGCATATCGACATCATGAAGATGTTCAATGATGATCCAGACACTGACGCGGTTATCATGATCGGCGAAATCGGCGGCCCCGACGAAGCCAATGCATCCTATTGGATACGTGACAATATGAAGAAACCAGTCGTCGGTTTCATCGCTGGTGTTACAGCGCCTCCAGGCAAACGTATGGGTCATGCTGGTGCTTTGATTTCTGGTGGTGCTGATACGGCACAAGCTAAATTAGACATCATGGAAGAGTGCGGTATCAAAGCAACTAAAAACCCGTCAGAAATGGCGCGTTTGTTGAAGGCGATGTTGTAGTCTCAATGTTGGACTAAGTTGCAATTTTGAGTAACTTATCCGGGGTTACATCATGAAATGGGGAGCTTTGCTCCCCATTTTACTTATCTTTATGCAACAGTTCCGCAGCTTGGTGTTAAGCTTGAATAATGATCTTAAGCATTGCTCGGGATTATTATGATTTATATCTTTTTATATTTATAGAACCTGAGATCTTTGCACGATAAAAAGCCAAGCAGAGTGTTTACCTCAAATGAGACAATAGCAACAGGATAAATTTAAAGAGTGGCAATCATGGCGTGG
>NZ_JBEONQ010000107.1:0-3680 GCF_040544445.1 Undibacterium sp. GrIS 1.8
CGCTACCGCTACGACCAACAAGGGCGTCTGATCGAAACCATCCAGCTTAACGCACAAGGCCAAGCTTTACTCGGTAACAAAACCGACTTTGACGATCAGGGTCGTATCACCAAAATCAGCCAGATCAGCTACAGCCCAACCAATGGCAAGGCTGATCCGGCCAAATGGCAAGTGCGCTACGAATACAGCGGCAACAACCCGCAACCAAGCGTCATTATTCGCCCTAGTGTCGTGCCCGGGCAAGAAATGCGCACCACCATTAGCTACCGCACAAATAGCAGTAGCGGCATCAACGCCAACGCACTAGCTAGCACCATTACTGAAAGCGGCTACTTACCCACATTAGACGGCAAAAGCATCGGCTTAGCGATCAACCGAAGCATCAGCTACCGTTACAACAACGCCGGACAACGCATAGAAATCGACGGCCCTCTAGCCAACGGCAGCAGTAACAGCCCGCTAGATTCCGATATCACGCGCAATGAATACGATCCTAAAACCAGACTCCTCACCAAGACCATTGCACCCGGTAATATCGTGACCGAAGTACTGGAACGCGATGGCGCATTACGACCCACTAAAATTCGTACCAGCGACGGGCACGCTGAGCAAATCGCCACCATCAGCAACAACTGGCGCGGCCAGCCAGAACAGATCACGGTACAAAGCGGCAAGCTCAGCCGAAGCCTCAGCTACCGCTACGACGCCAATGGCCGCCTCACCAGCATCACACTACCCGGCAATCTCACAACTCGCCTCCAATACGACCAAGCCGGTCGGCTCACCCATCGTACCCTCCCCGATGGCAGTCAAGTCGTCATGCAACAAGACACCGAGGGGCGCCAACAAAGCCAAACTCTGATGCAAGATCAGCACATCTTCAACAGCATTAAATACCAGTATGATGAAGCCAATCGCCTTAACCAGAGTGAGGATGTCATGGGTAGACGCAGCCAGACCCAATACACCGACTTAGGGCGAATCACCCAAGTCACCAACGCCCTAGGCACCAGCACCCAATTCGACTATGACGACAACGGCCTGCTAAGCACCCGCACCCAGGCGGCCAATACGCCAGACGCCGCCAGCCTCAAACTCGCTTACGACAATCATGGGCAAGCCACTGTTATCACCGCCCCCAATGGTGTTGCTACACAAAGGCGCTATGATGACTTTGGTCGTAAGATCGTCGAGATCAATCCAGATCGCGGCATCAGCCTCTACCGTTACGATGCAGCAGGACGCCTCATCGCCAAAATAGACGACACCCACATCACTACACGTTACACCTACGACTACGCTAACCGTCTTATCGCATTGGGTAGTGACAACACGCCAACTCAAGTGCAATACCGCTACCAAGGCCAACGCCTCACTGAAGTCATCAGCAGTCCCGACGGCAAGGCCGAACACGCCACCGAACGCACCAGCTACCAGATCGACGGCTTTGGTCAAATTACACAAGAAAGTAAATGGATCGCCAAGGTCAATCAGCCTGTCAAGCAAGACAAACAAGGGAAGCAAAATGACCCAGAAAAAATGATCCCAAGCAGCCCGCTCACTGGTCTGAGTTTCATCACTAGCAGCCGCTACGACGAGGCAGGCCGCTTAGTGCAACAAACCCTGCCAGACGGGCATCAACTACGCTATCAATACACACCAGCAGATGGGGTTGAGAAAGCTGGGATAGCACATCGGCCAGGCCAACTCAATGCCATCCTGTTCGACGACAAACTCCTCATCAAAGATCTCCAGCAAAGCCTGGTTGGCGGCATGACAGGCTACCTTAACGGCAATGGCATCAGTCAAGAAATCAAGCTTGACGGCAGAGGACGCATCCAACAATTAACGACCAGCGCAGCAGCTGATACAAATGCGAAAAAATGGTGGCAACACATCCAAATCTGGTTTGGCTGGAATGACAGCACCAGCCAGCCAAGCCAACCGCTCTACCGCCAAAGTAACCGCTACGATGGAGCAGGACGCATCATCGGCATCAGCCGTCAACAACTCAACCCAAAGACCAAGCTACTCTCTGCCAGCAACGATCAGCACTATGGGTACGACGCATTAGACCGGCTCACCCGCCTACAAGCAGCTGACGGCAGCCTCACCCTACTTCGCTACGACTTAGGTGGTAACCGTATCAGCGACACTATCAAGCTCGCAGGGACAAAAATGCTAAGCACGGCCACGCAAAGCGATGCTAACAGTGCCAGCAACGACAGCAACGAGCGTCACTACCGCTACGCCCAAGGTAGCAATCGACTCATCGCCCTCACACAAAGTAGTACGGGCGACACGGGCAATACCGTTGGTATGCGCATGCAAAAAACAGGTCTTAGTACACAACCCGATAACACAACAACACAAAGCGAACAAGTGCAAAGCGCCTGGCTGTATCACGCCACCGGCGTGCCGCTGGCGCAGCTAGACTTCAACAGAGCGGCACAACACGCACTCGATATTGCCAATGTCCACACTGATGCCAACCTAAAAGCCAACACCAGCCGTCGCCTCGTCTACAACAGCGCCAAAAGACCCATCGCCGTCTATGGTAGCAACAATCAACTCATCGCCAGCTACGGCTACAACGTCCAGGGCGAACGTATTGCTAAGACGGTCTACACGGACGCCGGCGCAGCCGACAAAACCGGCAGTACCGGCAGCACCAGCTACAGCCTCTACCGCGATCAACGACTCTCTGCAGAGACCGACAGCGAAGGTCGTATCACGGCGCATTATGTATATCTGTACGGCAAGCCAATCGCCAAGATAGAGATGAGCGCCAATACCAGTACCAAGCATCAAACCTGGAAAACTATCGCCAGCTTGGGCGGCCTCCTCAAATCAACTGAACCAGACGCCAGCGACACGCTAGCCAGTATCTACGCCATCCACACCGACCATGTAGGCACACCGCAAATGGTCACGGATGAGGCGCAACAGATCGTCTGGCAAGCCGACACCACACCGTTTGGCATGGCAACGATCCGCTATGCAGCGATGATGAAGACCGGACAAAGTAATGGTAGTGCCAACACCAACACCAAAGCCTTTGAAATGAACTTGCGTTTGCCAGGACAAGTCTATGACGCCGAGACCGGCTTACATCAAAACTATTACCGCGATTACGATCCGCAACTGGGCAGGTACAGCACACCCGACCCGATAGGTATCGAGGGTGGGATCAATCCGTATAGTTATGTGAATTCCAGTCCGTTGATCAATATCGATCCGCTTGGTTTGTATGAAAGCGATATTCACTACTACATGACCTATTTTCTCGCCATTATCGGAGGCATGAGCGCCGATGATGCCCGTATGATGGCATTGGCTACGCAATTTGTTGACGACAATCCAAATACAAGTCCGACCAACGGCGCGATAGGAACTTTGAACCAAATGGTAGCCACATTTTCGAACCAAACGCAGCTCAAAGATTATCATTTTACGTTGAGCGGTACTAACGGCATTACGGATCCGGCTTATAAAAATTCTACAATACAGAATCCTTCAAGCCCACAATTACAAGCACTGTACAGCTACGCTGTGCCGAAGATAGAAGGAGGATGTGCTCTGGTCAACAATACCTCTCTCCAGTTTATGGGTGAATATCTGCATGCGTTTGAAGATACCTTTGCCCACCGTAAAGCGGACAACACTCCGTTCGACGCCGT
>NZ_JBEONQ010000108.1:0-3622 GCF_040544445.1 Undibacterium sp. GrIS 1.8
AAGTTCTCATTAAAAGCGCCGATCGCTGGCCTGGTTGCAGACAAACAAATCAATCCCGGTATGGAGGTGCGTCCTGATGCACCAAATTCATTATTCGTGATTAGTGATTTAAGCAAACTGTGGGTCTTGATTGATGTACCTGAACGTTACATCGCCAGCATTCATCCAGGCCAAAAAATGGCAATGTCATTTGATGCCTATCCAGATCAATTATTCGATGCCAAAGTAGATCGGGTCGGTTTAGCGCTGGACCCGAACACCAGACGCATACAAGTGCGCGGCGTTTTAACTAATCCCGATCAAAAACTACGTCCTGAGATGTTCGCCCGAATTTCTTTCCTCAGTGACAGCGACAAAAAAGCCATCAAGGTACCTAATACAAGCCTGATCGCGGAGGGGCTTTATAGCTATGTCTTTGTTGAGAAAAAAGAAGGTGAATTCCAAAAACAGCGTGTCAACATTGTTCGTCGTAGCCAGAACAATAGCTATGTCGATAGCGGCTTAAATGCTGGTCAACGGATAGTCACTGAAGGCAGCTTGTTACTCAATGCTGAGGTGGCTTCTCATGCTCAATAAGTTTGTTGATTTTGTTCTGACTCAGCGCGTATTTGTATTAGTACTGACAGTAGCGCTAGTTGTATTTGGCTATCGCGCACTAGGCAACTTACCGATTGAAGCCTTCCCCGATGTGCAGGATGTACAGGTACAAATTGTCACTCAATTCCCGGGACAAGCGGCGGAGGAAGTTGAGCGAGCCATCACCTTACCGATAGAGCGCGAGATGAGTGGTGTTCCAGGCCAGACTCAAGTGCGCTCGGTATCTATTACCGGTCTGTCGGTTGTTACCATTACCTTTAATGACGGTACGGACGACTACTTTGCGCGCCAGCAAGTACTGGAAAAATTACAAGGCGTCACACTGCCGAATGGCATTCAGTCCAGCATTGCACCGTTAACGACTTCGGTTGGTGAAATCTATCGTTATGTGATTGACGCACCGACAGGCATGTCAGAAAACGACATCCGCACTTTACAAGATTGGGTCGTCAGGCCTGAATTGAGAATCGTCTCAGGTGTTGCAGATGTCGTCAGTTTTGGTGGCACGGTAAAAGAATACCAAGTCCAAGTAGATCCTAATGCCTTACGACGTTATGGCATCACCCTAGATCAAGTCAATCAAGCACTGGCAAATAATAATGTTAACGTTGGTGGCGGCGCTGTTCGCCGTGGTGACGAAACGTTGATCGTCCGCGGAGTCGGCTTATTCAACAATAAAGAAGATATTGGTCGCGTCATTGTCAATGCAAAAAACGGCAAGACAGTATTACTCTCGGATGTAGCCGATGTAGAAATTGGTAGCCGCCCGCGCTCTGGCAATATCTCTTATAACCAAGGTGACAGCTATGTTCTTGGCATCGTACAAATGGTCAAAGGCGGTAACGCGGCCAAGATCATTACTGAGCTGAAGAAAAAAATTGAAGTCGTCAATACCAAGTTGCCAAAAGGTGTACGTCTGCATCAGATCTATGATCGTACCGAGTTACTCAACCATACGGTCAAAACAGTATTTGAAAACTTAGTCGTCGGTGCGGTATTAGTGATGACGATATTGATCCTGTTTTTACGCAATTGGCGCGCTGCGTTAATCGTGGTAACGGTGATACCGCTATCCCTACTATGCGCATTTATCATGCTCGATCTAAAAGGCATTCCTGCCAACCTAATTTCTTTGGGGGCAGTAGACTTTGGGATCATCATCGATAGCGCGGTCGTGCTAGTCGAAGCATTAATGGTGCGGCTAGCCTTGAAACACCATGATTTAGAACATCAGAGTAATCTCTTCCTCTGGCGCAAACAGGTGCTGAAACAAACCGTGGTTGAAATGGGGCACCCTATTCTGTTTGCCAAAGCCATCATCATTCTGGCGTTTATTCCAATTTTTACTTTCCAGCGGGTTGAGGGAAAAATCTTCTCACCTGTCGCCTTAACGTTAAGCTTTGCAATGTTGGGTGCCTTGATTTTGACCATGACCCTGATCCCGACCTTACTGGCGCTGACGATGAAGCGTCATAGTCTGGCAGAAAAGCATAGCAACTGGATGCAAGCCATACAGGACTGGTACCGAAAGCTACTCTATAAAGCTGACGGACAAAAACGCACAGTCATGATCGTGTCTTGCATCGTACTTGCGATTACTTTGTTACTGGCGCCCCGGCTTGGTAGTGAATTTTTGCCTAAGCTGGATGAAGGAAATATCTGGTTGACCGTCAGCTTGCCGCCCTCCACTGCACTAGAGAAAACGCGTGAAGTAGAGCGTCAGGTCAGAGCTATTTTGCTGAGTTATCCCGAAGTCAGCACCGTGGTATCCCAAGTCGGCCGCCCAGATGATGGCACTGATCCGAAAGGTCCTAACAGTATGGAAATACTGGTTGATCTAAAACCACACGATCAATGGAAATTCGCCGATAAAGAAAGTCTGATCGAAAGCATGACCGCCAAGATCGGGACACTACCAGGCGTACCGACTAATTTTTCCCAAGTGATACAAGATAATGTGGAAGAAGCTCTATCGGGCGTCAAAGGTGAAATCGCGGTCAAAATTTTTGGTCCAGACTTGGATATCCTGACTCAAAAGAGTGAACAGATTTCTGGAATACTCAAAGGCATTCGAGGCGCAAGTGATGTGGACGCAATCAAAAGCGGTGGTCAAACACAACTCAATATTGTGATTGACAGAGAAAAAATTGCACGTCTGGGTATCAACGTATCGGATGTAAATAATACGATACAGACCGCCTTAGCGGACACACCCGTCAGCACGTTTTATGAAGACGACAAACGCTTTGACATCACCATCCGATTAAAAGCTGCCTACAGAGAATCGATAGATGGCATTGGCAGTCTGCAAATCAACTTACCTAACGGTGCAGGCACGATTGATCTGGCTGATCTGGCGCGCATTGAGGTGCGCCAGGGAGCGGCACGTATCAGCCGCGAAGCTGGTGGCCGCAATGCCTCGGTCAAAGCGAATTTATTAGGACGAGATCAAGGCAGTTTTGTGGCAGAAGCGCAGCAAAAAGTTGCTGAACAAGTGAATTTACCGTCCGGTTATTACATCGTCTGGGGTGGTCAGTTTGAGAATCAGCAACGTGCAGTCAAGCGTTTAGAAATCATTGTACCAATAACGATTTTCCTGATCTTTGCATTACTGTTCTGGGCCTTTCGCTCCATCCGTATGGCAATGCTTATCTTGATGATGGTACCTTTTACGATGATAGGCGGAATCGCTGGTTTAGCACTGGCGGGCTTGCACTTCTCTGTTTCTGCTGCAGTAGGATTCATCGCGGTAGCGGGCATCTCTGTGCAGAACGGAGTGATCATGCTGGAGCAAATATTAGAATTTGAGAAAATCAGCCGTGCTGATTTTTCTAGCGCAATTGAAGGCGCAGTCAGCAGGCTCAGACCGATATTGATGACTGCGTTGATGGCAGGTTTAGGTTTATTGCCAGCCGCGTTATCGCACGGAATCGGCTCAGAAACCCAACGTCCGTTTGCAGTAGTGATTGTTGGCGGCATTGTCTCAGCAACTTTTTTTACCCTGCTGTTACTGCCGTTGAGCTAC
>NZ_JBEONQ010000109.1:0-3456 GCF_040544445.1 Undibacterium sp. GrIS 1.8
CCACGCCATGATTGCCACTCTTTAAATTTATCCTGTTGCTATTGTCTCATTTGAGGTAAACACTCTGCTTGGCTTTTTATCGTGCAAAGATCTCAAAGTATTTAATATTTCAGTCTTAGTTCGTTCTAAAAATTCTAAATTCTTAGCAACCACTCCTTGCTGAGAATCCATTTTATTTTTGAATTCTGGGTTCGCACGAAACATCGCTTCTAATTGTCCGGGGATTCTGCCTATATCTCGTTTCGTCAGCATCACGTCAGAATTAATCAACACATCTTCATTTGGTTCGAGTAAACCCGTATCAATGTAGGCTGCGCCTCGGCCAGCAATATCAGATACCCCCTCTGCCAAATCAGGAAGAGTTTTAGAAAACATATTTATCAAGTAATAAGTATCTACTTCAGGATCTAGCGTTAGGTTGGAGTAGTCAGCAATTTGGGAATTTAATTTATAGACCTGATTAATTAACGTTGAATGGTCTATATAACTGTCCTTATTTTTTGTTGCTGCCAGCTTTTGAACAATATTTTCCCAAGACTGTTTTATCGCTTTTAACGGAACCGCAGCGTCAACATTGCCTTGCTCTAGTTGCATTTTTTCAAGTGCCGAGAGTTTAGAGAAGATTTCTTGTTGCTTCTTTATTGATGATTCTTTGGCAGACGCATTTCCTGCTAGAGCTAAATGCCGAAGCCCGCGATGCTGCTGTAAAAGTCGCAATAATTCTTGCGATACCAGCAATTGTTGTACGCCCAAACGTTCACTTTTCGTGAACGTTATTGACTTGTCTAATTCTTTTATGAGCAAACCAGTTACGACGATAGCGGGAACAGAAAATAGTAAAGCGACAATTACAAACTTAGGAAGCAGGCGTAAGCGCTGCATAAGAGCAATTGCAGGACTGAGGAATATTGGCATGGTAATTTCGTTGAAACGGTATTTCGCTTCAATTAATGAGGTAATGTTGCGTTGCAGAGAGGCTGCGCCAGCTTTATGACAACTTGATGAAATGAATGTCAAATATGTATAAATAACGGGACGAATTTGGTGTTGATTCAAAATATTTTGAATCCAATTCTTTCGGCATCGACTTGGGAATCAATATCTCATGCAATGCAAAGAATAGTAATAAATATCTCGCGCCAAAATATTTGTTCCGGAAAACGCATTTCATTTGCGATTTCGACCACGAGTTTACTCGTGGCGAATCATGCGCATAAGTTCCATGCTACCGAATAAACTGTTGGAGCGCGAACCGATTTGAATTCAAACATTAGTTTAAGGGTGATGGCTGAATTTTGCCTACCAGTTTGATGCGCTCGCAGGACAATTCCGCTCAGACTAAGGGTGAATGCGACCGAGTGCTAGCCATCAGACTTGGTTTAGCTCAAGCAATAAAATTTAACAAATTTCTTACGCGAAATTTTAGTTTTCCAATAAAAAAATGGGCGCCTAGAATTGCCTAGCACCCATCCAAGTTATTTACGCAGTTTCAAGACTAGTTTGGGCTTCGACGCTGTCATGCGAGGAGCTCTTTGCACTAATTGCTGCATGGTGCTACTCAATTTAAAAATAGCGACGTGCTCAGATAAAGTGCTGGCCTGGGCTTGCAGGGTCGCAGCAGCACTAGCTGCTTCCTCGACCATAGCAGCATTTTGCTGAGTTACCTGATCCATTTCACTAATTGCATGGTGCACTTCATCTATCCCACTACTTTGCTTATCGCTGGCGAGCATGATTTCGGACATGATATCCGTCACCTTTTTAACACTACCAACAATCTCTTCCATTGTGCTGCCTGCTTCGCTGACTAATTGGCTACCCATTTCCACTTTCTCGACTGAGTCGCCTATCAGGGTCTTGATTTCTTTGGCAGCAGCGGCGCTGCGTTGCGCCAGATTGCGTACCTCGCTGGCGACCACAGCAAAGCCACGCCCTTGTTCACCCGCGCGTGCTGCCTCGACGGCGGCATTTAGGGCAAGAATATTAGTCTGAAAGGCGATCCCATCAATCACACCAATAATATCGACAATTTTCTTTGCAGAACTATTGATTGATTGCATCGTATCCACGACCCGTGCGACGACCGCACCACCTTTGACCGCGACTTCTGAAGCGGATAGCGCAAGTTGGTTTGCTTGCTTGGCATTTCCGGCGTTTTGTTTGACAGTAGATGTTAGTTCAGTCATCGACGCGGTAGTTTTCTCGAGTGCCATCGACTGCTGCTCGGTACGTGACGACAGCTCTTGATTCCCTGAGGCTATTTCTGATGATCCGCTATATATCGAATCAGTGGTGCTGCGAACTTGGCTGACGATCTTCACAAGAGACTCGCGCATATCGCGCATCGCCGCTAATACGCTGCTTGTATCGTTGGGTGCGGTATGAATTTCAACGGATAGATCTCCAGCGGCAATGCTTTGCGCAATCGCACTCGCGTCGCGTGGCTCACCGCCCATCGCCGCGGTAATGGAACGAGCAATAAAGATGGCAACTACGGCACCAAGAAAAATTGCGCCCAGACACATCAATAACATCAGCGTTTGAAAACCGTTGGCGGTCGAACGTGCCGTAGCAGATTCCACCTTGTTCAAATTTTCTTCATAATCAATCAGCTTATTGATACGTGCTAACCATTCAACAAAGGCTGGTTTTGCTTCGGTCAGCAATAGCTGTTTAGCATTGTCGGCCTCGCCGGATTGGCGCTGTGCAATAACTTTGGCAATTAGCGGCATGGTGCGAGCTTCTGTTTCTTTGATGCTGGCCAGAATTTGTTTTTCGTCTGAACTAATTTCTCTTGAATCGGTAAAGATCTTGTCAAGCGGACCGGCAGACTTGGCATAGTCGGCCGACAAGCTGGAAATTCGGTCTAAGACAGTTTTCAACTCGGTATCGCTTGGCACCAGAACTACATCGCGCAGCGCAATCGCGCGGTCATGCACACTGCCACGAAAATTAATCGCATATCTTTGCTTGACGCTGTTGAAGTCACCAATCGTGATCAGGCCGCGGGAAATCGCGTTGACCTCGCCAACTCCAATAATCGTGACGATGATCATTAGAGTCAGGATTAATCCAAATCCGATCCAGAGTCTTGATCTAACGGTAAAGCTGCCTGTAGCGTCCCAATTCATAATTCTGATCCTTGTTGATGTTGGTAATCATGCAAGCTAATGCATTGGTCATAGCTAGTCCAAAGCGAGCACTCAGTAAGCAAATAAAGGAGTAATACAACACCTTACATATTTGCAATTGATCCTACCACCTATTCGCCTCAACGCTGTCATAACAAGTTTGATTGCGTTTAATGAAGCGACATAAAACCGTGACAAAACTTTTCTGAAGTAATAATTACCGAGATTAAATATGAGCTTCTTGCAAAATACCCAAACCAGTAAAGTCGAGCATGGGTGTGGCCACTGTTGCGATTGGTTTTCTTGTTTGAAGCGGCACATGTGA
>NZ_JBEONQ010000110.1:0-3448 GCF_040544445.1 Undibacterium sp. GrIS 1.8
GGGTGTTTTTGCACAAACGGAGCTAAAGTTCCACAGAATTGATAAATGAGGCGTTTTTTTGCCTCGACCAATACTTTGCCCTTCCCGCACGTCAAATCGTTGAATGTAGCGCGTTTTAATCAGTCCGATCGTCTTCAATTTCTTACTAAAAATGAATTTACGACAGGCTATTCAATATAGAATGCCCGCCCGTATTTTCCATTGTTCGAGAGATCCCGATGCCCAGAATGACGATTTTCAATACCTTGGAACAGGAGGCTTTTGAATCCCCGCCAATGTTCAATAACGCCGATCGTCTCAATTTCTTTTTCGCACCCTTGATGTTTAACGACTCGATGGAAAGTATGCGAACGTCGACCAATAAGGTGTGCTTTATTGTGATGGCGGGGTATTTCAAGGCTCGCCGTAAATTTTTTACAAGACAATTTCACCAAGCCGACATCGAGTTTGTTGCCATGCAAATTGGGGTTTCTCCCAGCGAAGTTCTGCTCAACACTTACAGCAAAGTGACCTATCTTAGACATCAGCGTTTGATTCTACATTATTTCGGTTGTAGCGCTTTTGACGCAGTCGCAAAAGTATTCGCCACCAACGAAATCGCGCTGATGGTGCGCGTTCAATTCCGGCCAAAGCTGGTGCTATTGGAAATTATCGATCTTCTGATGATTAAAAAATTTTCCTTGCCAAGCTATGCCCTCCTGGCCGGCCTGATCGTGTCGGCGATCAATCATTATCAGCAAGAATTGAGTCAAATTATCGATCGCTGTCTTACCGGAAAGCAGCGCAATAAACTTGATTCTCTTCTGGAAAGGGCTACTCATGAAAATACCGTTGACGAAAGCTGGCGCTATCGGCTCACCTTACTGAAGAAGCCGTTCCAATCCACGCAGCCCTCAAAAATCAAAATCAATTTAACAGACCTGGAAACCTTGCTCGCGATGTATCTTGACTTGAAACCAGTCGTGGACAAACTAGCATTGCGCTACGAGTGTATCCGCCACTATGCCCAGTTGGTGATCAAGTCCAGAATACCGCAAGTTTCTCGCCGCGCTGCCAAAGATCGCTACCTGTATTTGATCTCGTTCATCGTTTATCAAACCTTCAAGCTGCACGATACGCTGATCGATACATTATTGTTCTCCGTTCAGTCCGCCCTTAACATCGCCGACAAGGAGCATAAGGAATCTTACTACCAGGAACGCGAACAGCGTGAGCAAAAATTCTTCTCGCTTGCCGACCGGTTAGGAAAAAGCATCACCGGCACCATAGTGTAAATCAAGCACATCATTGCCGACGTCAAATTAAACGACAGCCAGAAAGTGATCGCCATTGACGCCGCGCTTTCGGCACAAACTGCCAAAGACGGCCAGGTTGAACACCAGATTGATGTGTTCAAAGAAAACATGGCCACCATTCATCGCGGGCAGGATTATTATGTACTGCTGGAGCAACGATCCTTGAAATTGCAGAACCGTACCGCAGACATTGTGCGGCAAGTGCAATTCGATCCGCATTGCAGCAAGCCGGCATTGCTCGAAGCCATCCTGCATTATCAGCAAAAAAATGGCGCCGTCGACAAGCATGCGCCGGTCGCATTTCTCTCCGATGAAGAGCGGGTGGCGGTAGCTGGTCAGGAAAATAAATTTCGCATCTCGCTGTACAAAGTGCTGCTCTATATCGCGGTCGCCGATGCCATCAAGTCCGGAACCTTGAACCTGATCCACTCGGAAAAATATCGCTCTCTGGATGATTATCTGATTCCGAAAGCCGATTGGGATGTGAACCGCGAGGCCTATTTGCAACGCGCGCAACTGGAGAAATTTGGCGATTGCGGTGCCAAGTTGCAGACGCTCAATGAAGCACTTGATGCGCAGTACCAAGAAACCAATGCGCATTTTTCAGAGGGAGACAATGCATTTCTCTCCCTGCGCGCTAACGGTAGTTTCCATATCAGCACACCGAAGCAGGATGACGTGGAAGCACTTTCCTTGTCTGCCTTCTTCCCGGAACGGAAATATATTTCTCTGCTCGAAGCCCTTGCCACCGTGGATCAAGCGACAGGCTTTCTCGACGAATTCGAGCATTGGCAGCCCAAATACCAGGCGGCGAAACCGCTCAAAAAAATCTTCTTTGCCGGCATCATTGGTTACGGTTGCGACATCGGCCACCGCAAGCTTGCGCAAATTTCCAGACAGATCAACGAGAACGAACTCGATACGACCATCAACTGGTATTTCTCTCTGGAGAATATACAAAACGCGAATGACCGCATCCTGCAGTTTGTCGATCGGATGGGCCTGCCTAATCTTTACCGGCAGCAGCCCGATGTGTTGCATACCTCCAGCGATGGACAAAAATTCGAAGTGTCGGTCGATTCCTTGAATGCCAATTACTCATTCAAATATTTAGGCAAAGACAAAGGCGTGAGCGTGATCAGTTTCATCGACATGCGTCATTTGTTGTGGCACTCCACGGTGATCACTTCCGCCGAGCGCGAAGCGGCTTACGTGATTGACGGCTTGATGCATAATGACGTGATCAAAAGCAACATTCATTCTACGGACACGCACGGTTTCTCAGAAGTCATTTTTGGCTCAACCTATTTATTGGGTCCCATATTTGCACCGCGGATCCGGGGCGTCGGACGGCAGCGACTTTACGCATTCAAGAATCGACAATTTTACGAGGAACAAGGGCAAACTGCACTACTCCCGCACCGCGCCATTCGTACAGTCTTGATCGAACCACAGTGGGATGAGGTCTTGCGTTTTATCTCGACAATTCGGTTAAAAGTGGCGACGGCATCGCAACTCTTCAAGCGATTGAATTCGTATTCCAAACAGCACCCCTTGTACAGGGCGCTCAAAGAATTTGGTAAGATACCGAAATCAATTTTTATCCTGAAATACGTTGATGATTCAGCGTTTAGACAGTCGATCGAGAAGCAGCTAAACAAGGTGGAAAGTTCAAATAAATTCTCCAAAGCCATCTCGTTTGGACATAACCATGAATTTATTCAGAGCGAGAAGGAAGATCAAGAGATTGCCGAAGGTTGCCGGCGCCTGATCAAAAATGTGATTACCTGTTGGAATTATCTTTTTCTGACGCGGGTGTTGGATCAAGAGACTGATCCTGCACGCAAGGTGGAACTGATTGAAGCTGTTCGCAATGGATCGGTGGCTACCTGGCGGCATTTTAACTTGCACGGGGAATTTGATTTCTCGGATGAGAAAATGATTGATTCGGTCGGACTTACCAATCCAAAAAATCAACTACCCCGGAAAAATTGAATAATATGGATGAGAAAATATCTCGAAATAACGACCTCTCAGAACGCGCGGTATTCAATGAATTGATGCTTAGATGATGCAAAGTATAGATTGAGGCAAAAAAACGCCTCATTTATCAATTCTGTGGAACTTTAGCGCCGTTTGTGCAAAAACACCCA
>NZ_JBEONQ010000111.1:0-3187 GCF_040544445.1 Undibacterium sp. GrIS 1.8
TTTCATCTTGCCAGAAATGGCCGCTCCTTTCTCATCTATTTTGCGCTTCTCGCAATAAAATTACTCTCCGGTGTTTCGTTTTGCAAGAACCTCAAAAGCTCTTATATTTTAAGCGTATTGCAATATACATAACTTCGGTATTTGGTTTATAGTTCGGATTGTTCTCCATGCAAGCTGCCAAGCTTAAATACAAGGAAGAATATGGATCCAAACGAATTACTAGCCAGCACGCGTGCAGAATTTATGCGCGCGTTTTTAGTTGCTGTGCAAAAAACTTTGCCGCGAAGTATAGAGGCTTTATTTGTGCGCGCAGATGCCAGTTACTCATCCGAGCAAGGTCGCTTGCTGAACGCACGAGCGGTGCTCCGAGACAAAGGCGAATCTTTGACCCAGCAAATGGGGAAAAGTATGGAGCAGTTGCTCAATCGTAGTTTTCAAACCACTTACAATACTTTCCGTCCATCATCTGCGTTGACTGCCAGCGCGGACAGCCTCTCTTTAGTGGATTCTTCTGCTTTTGAAGACGAACTACGTATTAACGATATTACTAAAAGGTTTCGCAGCGAGGCTGAAGAGCAGTTGCGCGATCTTAATATTCGAGTAGCATTGTTATTTGGTCAAGACACCATCAAGGAAAGAGAAAATCCTTTTCGCCCTTATTTGTTCTCGCGCTGTATTGCAACTGCAATTGAAAATTTTGGACTCAGCACAGACCTGTCAACGATTTTACTGGAACAATTGGCAGAGAATTTTGCGGTGTTTGTATCGACTGTTTATAACGATGTAAACACGCATTTGGCCAAACATGGTCTGGCGGCGCAATTGCAACTGAAAATAAAAAAATCCCCAACTTCAACTCTACTATCATCGGAAGATGCCTCAATAAGTGATGCGACTGATGACGATGATTTAGAGCAATTGTCCCCGAGCAGTCGATCACGCTTTTCTGATTCTTCTAGCTATAAAATTGATGGTAAGCGGTATGACGTAGACTCTAGAGCTATTTCTACAGACACGCCAAAACGTCGCATGGAGCAATTATTTAATTCTTTGCGTGGGATGACCAACGGTTTATCTACAAGTAACCAGTACTCTGGCTTGGATTCTAATGCCTCTCAACAGCCTCAACCCGTTGACCTCACCGCAGCTAAAGATGCCAAAGAGAGTAAATTTGGCTGGTTGTCAGGTGGGCAGACTGTAGGTAGCGCACTAAGAAAATTTTTCTCTAATGATGCTCCTCTCGAGGATAAGGCCGCCGCAGCCGGGTTTAGAAATAGCGGTATGCATGGAATGCAAAACTCTGGGAGTGAGCTTCAGCCAGATGCCTCGTCCTATGATCCGCGTACTTCTGGTATTAATAGGAGAGAAACTTATAGCGCCGATAATCAGAGCGGCAAGATATACGGTAACGCTACCGATTCGGCTGGTCAAGCAATACCCTCCGCACATAATATCGTTCGTGGTGACGGGGCAGTTAACAACGATACGATTAAAACAGAGTCCAATAATGGTACTCATCTTTCTCAGTCTTTGAGTGGTATGCAGCGATCTTATACGCCCTCTACTGCCGATATACTGGACGGAAAAGGCGAGGTTCGTAATCTTATTTTAGAGCAAAGATCTTCTCTTAATGAAATGACTAAAAATGTCGATGAGCAGATGACTATCGACATTGTCGCGATGCTATTTGAATTTATTTTGCGTGATAATCAAGTCCCGGCCGAGGTTCGCGCGCAGCTAGGACGATTACAATTTTTAGTATTGAAGGTTGCCTTAAGAGATACATCTTTGCTAACTCAAAAGGGACATCCGGCTCGCATGTTGGTCAATCGTATTGGATCAATTTCTTTGGGTTTGAAGCAGCTCGATCCAAGTGGCAAACATATCACCGAAGAAATTTGTCGTATTGTGGAAGCTTTGCTGCAAGACGAGAATGAAAGTCCGTCGTTGTTCGCCAAAATGTTAGACGAATTCGATGCCTTTATTGCCAAAGAGCTTAGGGCTAGTGATAAAAATATTGAGCGCACGATTGATGCTGTTGAGCAAATACAAAATCGCACGCTTCGTTTCGCACACACTGCGGCGCAATTGGGGGAGGCCTTGCAAGGACTGACAATTGATAGTTATTTGCAAGATTTTTTAGAAAATACATGGGTGCATTCAATTGAGCTAGCCGAGCGTAGCGATTCGAAGCGTGCGCGCCGTTATCGCTTGCTAGTACCGGATTTGCTGTGGAGTATTATCCCAAAGCTCAAAGAGGACGACCGAGCGCAATTGTTTGCTTTGCTTCCTATTATTCTGAATACCTTACGTGAAGGCCTTGCATTAATTACTTGGGATTTAATGCAGCAGCAAAAATTATTAAACTGGCTGGTCGATGCGCACACTAATGTATTGCGATCCTCGCATTCTCAGACCTTCACCCATGTACCTACTTTGTCTGCGATTCACGAACATTTTAGTAACTTCGTAAATAACCCTGAAGCTGGTCATAATGAATCTTATGATCCAAGTAATTTGACAAAAAATCAGCACTATTTAGAGCAAGCAATTAAAGACTTGGATTTAAAAGTACAAATGCTTGATCAAATTTTTGATCGAGAATTGCCGGCTGAAGGTAAAGACGTAGATACCGCAGAAACTCAAATTGAACTAAGTCCTGAATACATCCAGGAGAAACTACGTAGCGGAGTCGCACTGGAAATTAATTTAGGTGGTAATCCAAGCATAGGGCGGCTTAATTGGGTAAATCCTAACTTTAGCAATCTTGTTCTTAGTTTAGAGGGACAGAATAAGCCTTCAGTAGTTAGTGCCCGTATGTTTAGGCGAATGATTAGTCACGGAAGAGTTCGTTTTTTGGAAAAAGAGCCACTCTTTGAACGTGCTGTGCAGTTTTTGCTTTTATCAGCAGATCAGATTGATAAGACTAGTAGCCTGAAAAACTAAATATGTATTGAGTCCCTTTTTTAGCCTGATTTTTACCTGATTTAATGCCCCCTCCTTAAAAATATAAACGACGAATTTAGTTATAGTGCAATAATCCGCAACTATTGCATGTATCCATGCAATAGCGCTTGCCAAAGGGAGGGTAGGTTTGCTATAGTTCGGCTCCCGTCGAGAGGCGGGGAAGTAGAGGTAAGAAAGATAGTGAAACACAAGAAGTGAGTACGGAGTTTGAAGGCAGAGA
>NZ_JBEONQ010000112.1:0-2882 GCF_040544445.1 Undibacterium sp. GrIS 1.8
AACGTCAAAGCTCAAAGCACTCCCGTGTATCGCAAGGGCGACATGATCAAGGGTGTGCAAGCCGATGCCGGTAAGCACATCGCATCCGGCACTTCGCAAGGTGGCGGGCATGTCAAAATCTTGGACGGACACAACAACGTCAAGGTCAACAACATCCCCATCGCCAGACACGACAGCAATTGCATGATCAATTGCGATGCCAATGGCAATGGCGGTGCCAAAGGCAAACTGGTCACAGAACAAAAGAGCGTTAGCGCAAGCGCAACACCCGCGTCCAAACCTTCCAATCCAGTAGCACCAGGCCAGCATACCAGTGAGAAACTTACGCGACTAAAAGAAGCTAAAAGCAAACTCGAAGCAGGCCAGCTCAATCTCAATGCCTTAGATGACTACATCAACTTCAAAGACAGCAATAGTCAGCTAGACGGACTCATAGGCCAAATCCAAGGCACACCAGGCAGCGCAACCGACTACGCCGCGCAAGCCACCCGCGGTGTTTTAGGTTTCGTCAAAGACGGTGTCATGGGTATAGGCGAAATGGCCTACGAAGGCATCAAAGCCGTCCCCAAGCTAATACGCTATCAATACACCAGCACCGGCCAAGCACTAGGCCAACTTGATGGACAAATCCTCGCTGAGAATATCAAGCTTGGCAACATCACAGCGGGTACCATTGGACAAGACGCGTTAGATATAGGCAAAGCCATTGTCAAGCCAGTGACCGATCCTTGGGCGAAAGGGCAGTATGTAGAAGCAGGCACCAGGGCAGTCACAGAAATTGGCACGCTAGGGTTAGGCTGGATCAAAGGCAGCAAGGCAGCGAAAGCGGCTGAGGCACTCAAGTTGGAAGAAGCGGCTAAAGCAGCCAAGATAGCTGAGGCAACTAAGGCGGCAGAGTTAGCTAAAGCGGAACAGATGGCGGATACAGCTAAGTCTGTGGATGATGGTGTGCATGTTAGAGCTTCAAAATTAACAAAACACGAAAAAATTTCTGCCATTCGCGAGAAAATTGGTGGTGATATTAAAAATCATCCATTACGTCAAGCATATGAAGATGAAGTAGTAGATCTTGAAATGAAAGCAAAACATATGATGGATAGTGGAACACCAAAAAATGAGGTTGCTTATGAAATGTGGAATGAAAGGAGAGAACTTGGAATTAAATATAAAGACCTCACTCCTGAGCCCCTGCGCGATTATATTTACGAGGTAAACTCTGGTAGATACGGTGATCCATTGGGGCCGAAATTTGAAGATTTAGTCAGCAAACAATTGGAGAGCGGCAAATCATTGGATGAGGCTTATCAGAGGATAATTAACTCGTCTTTCACGCCCAATAATAATGTGAATGCACTCTTGTCAAAATTTGAAGGATGGCTTGAAAGTAAAGATGTAACATACATCGACAAAGCATTGAAATATATAGGAGGCTTATAGTGGGAAAGAAAGTATATCTAAAGAACTTTGATCAGCATAATCTCGTATTGGAATATGATAATTACGATGGATCTTATAAGATCATAAGCCGTGAATTTGCTAAGCAAAAGGAATTGAACTTTACATTTGGCATATTCGTAGTCGTATCATCAAATGTAGTTGGAGTTTTTGCTTCACCAGATGGTCCGATATTTTTCAAGAATGAAACGCGGGTATTAGGCTCATTAGAGTCAACAGAAGTTAAAGTGAGCACCGAACCAAATATTCATTATTTTTCTCTATGGTCTAATTCACAAAAAATATTTGATATTACTTATCAAGATATAGACGGAATTGACAGCAATCCTTATGACACTAAACAAGAAGATGTAGATATGTTTTCTATGCTTGCAAGTGCTACAAAAAAGAAGCAATTCTTTATTAACTATACAAAAAATTGGGTTTGACGTCGCTATGTTTGGTGGCATGTCAAAATCCTGGACGACCAGAACATTCTCAAAGTAAACGGCAAACACGTAATGACCGATGAAAACACGAGTTTGCCTTGATACGTGATAGGCTCGCCTGCGGCGAATATCCGCAAAAAAACCTAATTTTGCGCCTCGACGTTCAAATTGAGACGAGACAGAAATATCAATTTATGCAAACAAATCATTAACTTAAGAACCCCTGAAGTGGAAACGTTGGGACACTATTGATAAGCAGGCCAGCTCAATCTCAATGCCTTAGATGACTACATCAACTTCAAAGACAGCAATAGTCAGCTAGACGGACTCATAGGCCAAATCCAAGGCACACCAGGCAGCGCAACCGACTACGCCGCGCAAGCCACCCGCGGTGTTTTAGGTTTCGTCAAAGACGGTGTCATGGGTATAGGCGAAATGGCCTACGAAGGCATCAAAGCCGTCCCCAAGCTAATACGCTATCAATACACCAGCACCGGCCAAGCACTAGGCCAACTTGATGGACAAATCCTCGCTGAGAATATCAAGCTTGGCAACATCACAGCGGGTACCATTGGACAAGACGCGTTAGATATAGGCAAAGCCATTGTCAAGCCAGTGACCGATCCTTGGGCGAAAGGGCAGTATGTAGAAGCAGGCACCAGGGCAGTCACAGAAATTGGCACGCTAGGGTTAGGCTGGATCAAAGGCAGCAAGGCAGCGAAAGCGGCTGAGGCACTCAAGTTGGAAGAAGCGGCTAAAGCAGCCAAGATAGCTGAGGCAACTAAGGCGGCAGAGTTAGCTAAAGCGGAACAGATGGCGGATACAGCTAAGTCTGTGGATGATGGTGTGCATGTTAGATTCCGAGGTAAAATCAAGTACCGTACAGCGACGGATGCGAACACTGAACTGATCGATAAAAAACGTGCAACAAGAGAAACTGCACCGTTTAAAGAAGGCACCACCGTTACTGAAAGAGACATGGCTCCGGGTGAGAGATTT
>NZ_JBEONQ010000113.1:0-2745 GCF_040544445.1 Undibacterium sp. GrIS 1.8
CATCAACAGCTCGCTCAAGAAACGCTAGGCTTTGGTTGGCCTACTGATCACCAGAGGCGTTCCTTTGTGCATGCCTTGCGCGATGAAGCCATCCGATTTAGTGACAAAGATCAACTGCTTAATTTTGCCCGGCGCTGGCTGTATGACCGCCACTTTCTCATTGAGCATGACCGCGCATTGCGCAGTCAGATCGTCGCAGCACTAAATTTGCTTGAAGCGGAAACTGGCGCGACCATTGCGACAACCGTCCCCTGTGCCTTGTTGGATAAGTGGCACGACAGTTTGGCCCAATTTCGTCCAGATGGTCAAATTCAACAAAGCTGGTTATGGGAAGCCCCTGCCAAACATTCGACTGTACAGATTTCCCAAGTGTTTGAACGGCTCAATCTGCTCTACAGTCTCGATATTCACAAGCACTTGGGTGACTTGAGTGATCTCATCGTGCGCAGGTATGCTCGTCAATTGGCCAATCGGCCGCCATCGGTGGGTGCCAGAATTAAAGAACCCAGACGGACCGTAGAAGTGGCGTGTTTTCTGCGCTACTGCTTATTTACCACCACTGATCAGGCTATCTCGATGATTCAACGCCGAGTGACGGATCTGTGGCGTTTGGCAAGAGATGAAGTGCCTGATACCGTCAACTGGGCAGTGCTCTATAAAAAATTAATCGCAGATTTGGCTGGATTGACTGCACAGGGCGACCTCACCAATGACCAGTTGCGCTTGCGCGTGATAGAACTGGTTCAACTCAATGAACAAGCCAAACCACCGAGCCGTGCTTCCTTGGTACGCGAGCGTCTATTTGATGGAATTCGACCAGTACGCTCTTTGTTGGCCGAAATTGGTAAGTTGCCCTGGCAAGCTGACGAGGGAAATCCGGTTCTCGCTGCTCTCAACGCGCTTCTCAAATTGTATGCTGACAAAGTGCGGGAGCTGCCAGCGGAGATGAACGTACCTCATCTTGGGCGGGTCTGGTTATCGGCGATTACAGGTGAAGACAGAGACAAGGCGATGCGCGCATTAGAGGTCGCCACCTTATTTTCGTTGCGTCGTTGTATCCGTAATGGCTCGGTATGGGTGAATCACAGTCTTCTTTTTCGTGGACGGGCGCGCCTATTTTTTACACCAGAACGCTGGGCAGCGGAGTCTAAACGACACTATACTCGGTTAAATTTGCCGCCCAAGGCAAGCACGTTTTTAGCCCCGCTACTTGTCCGAGTACGTGCTGGCGTGGCGGCTGTGGCACAAGCCGCCAGAGAGGGCAAACTACGTGTTGATGATGAGCTACATCTCACGGCAATGCCTGCCGAAGATGAGGATCCTAAAGTCATTGAGCTACGTAGTCAGCTCGACAAGCGGCTGGGCGAGGTACAGTTACCTGAGGTTATTTTACAAGTGGATGCCCAGGTTCGGTTCAGCTGGATCATGTTGGGACGCGAACCACGTTCGACTGAAGAACTGCTGATGGTCTACGCCGGCATCTTGGCACACGGTACCAGCCTAACATCGGCCGAATGCGCGCGAATGATACCGCAGTTGTCGGCCGTCAGCATTCGTCAAGCAATGCGCTGGGCAGGCGACGAACGCAGGTTGAGTCAGGCCTGTAGCGCAGTGCTGGAATTCATGCAACGTCAACCGATTGCCGCAACTTGGGGACGATCAGACCTGGCATCTTCGGACATGATGAGTATGGAGACGACCAAACGCGTTTGGCAAGCCAGACTTGATCCCCGGCGCAACACGCCTTCCATTGGAATTTATTCTCATGTGCGCGACCGATGGGGTATTTCGTATGCCCAACCTTTTGTGTTAAATGAGCGTCAGGCTGGGGTTGCGATTGAGGGGGTCTTACGTCAGGAGCGAATGGAAACCAGTCAGTTGGCAGTGGATACCCACGGCTACACTGATTTTGCAATGATGCTGGCGCGCTTGGTCGGCTTTGATCTTTGCCCTCGTTTGAAAGAATTAAAACAACGCCATTTATTTTTGCCGCGTGGCATGGATATTCCAGCTGAAATTGCTGCGGTATGCGATGCGTCCATCGACATCGATTTAATTGAAAAACATTGGGATACTTTGGTGCATTTGGCGGCATCGGTGATGAATGGGAATGCCAGTGCAGTGGCGGCATTGGCGCGATTTGGTTCTGCTGCCCGTGGTGAACCAGTCTATGAAGCGGGTGTTCAACTCGGACGATTACTGCGCACCGCTTTCCTGGCCGACTACTTTGTGAATACTCCCTTCAGGCAAGAACTGCGTCGGGTACTTAACCGTGGTGAGGCAGTCAACGCTTTGAAGCGTGCCATCTATACAGGACGCATCAGCCCGGCACAGGCCAAGCGAGCAGATGAAATGCAGGCGGTGGCCGACGGTTTGAGTTTGTTAGCCAACACCGTAATGGCATGGAATACGATGCAGATGCAGGGAGTAGTGAATCGCTGGGCAAATCGACGGCAAATCATTGAGGCAGACATTATGGCCAAGATCGCTCCGACGCGCCTAAGCGGTATCAATTTACGGGGAGTTTTTAGGTTTCCAGTGGAGCGTTACGCTGCAGATTTGATGCCTTCACTGGTACCGACGATAAATGCAGTGAATAGCTAAAACCGGCGACAGTTTGACGCCACATAACCGATGAAAAACAACGAGCTGAAACCTTAATGAAATCATTGACTTACAGAACTACCCCCACGCCAGTGCTCGATCTCCTACCGTCACTTATTGCACCTAAAACAAATCGACCCC
>NZ_JBEONQ010000114.1:0-2600 GCF_040544445.1 Undibacterium sp. GrIS 1.8
TCCAGCTCAGCACAAAAGTTGGGAGATAAGATGCAAGCCAATGCGGCTGCAAAACAGTCTGCTCAGCATTCCGGCGCAGCAAGCAACGATTCTGCCTCCCACTCGTCTAAGCAGGAAGCACAGTCAGATGATGTGGTTGATGCGGAGTTTGAAGAGGTCAAAGAGCATAAATAAGTTGTCGTCACTTGCTCGTTCAGCGGTCGCCTATTCGTCACTAACAGTGTTTGTTGTGCCTGAGGATGATCAGATCCAGAGACCTTGATCTCGGAAGTCTCTTGCTTCTCTCATTATTGCACTGAGTCAATAGGATCATGGTCGACTAATAATTTGGAAATCAAATTAATTGCAATAATGACGACGCTACGATCATTTTTCTATAGGCAATGTTTGGAAGAGCCTTAACAGGCGAGTAATTGCCGATAGAATCGAAACACCGATGCGACATGTACTTTTTGCGCAGATGTCTGAGGATGGACGAGGTTTTTATCTAGAGCACCCTTCAGAGGGTGCCGCTTTATTAATTTTGTTGAACTTCAACGCACTACGTTCGGTACAGGCGCATAAGTTTATTGTGCTGGTGACGCTACATACTTATTTTTACTTAACTCGTATAACTCATTCTCTTTTGTATATTTTCTCCTAAGCGCGCTATCGAACTGAGAGCAATCTCGTCAAGGCGCATTATCAGAAAATAGATTGGCCTTGTAAATGACCGTCCATCGCAATTCTGCGAGCAACGCAACGTTTATAAATTCCATAGAAAGAGGTTTCCATCGTGTCCTATCAAAGTATCAATCCGAATGACGGCAAGACACTCAAAACATTTGAGCATTTAAGTAAAACCCAACTTGAGAGTTCATTGGCTAGTGCTGAATCCTGTTTCCAGACTTGGAAACAGACCAGTTATCAAGAGCGCGCAGCGATCGTAAAAAAAGCGGCAAAATTACTTCACGCGCGTGTGGATGATTTCGCAAAACTGGCGACGCTGGAAATGGGCAAACGCATCGATGAAGCGCGTGGGGAAGTGCAATTTAGTGCAGATATCCTGTCGTATTACGCCGATCATGCAGAAGACTTTTTGAAGCCGGTGAAGCTCAATCCCAAAGTCGGTGAGGCACATATGGAGAGCAGTCCATTTGGCGTGCTGTTTTGCGTTGAACCGTGGAATTTCCCTTATTACCAACTTGCACGTGTCGCTGGTCCGCAATTAATGGCTGGTAATGTATTAGTGGTAAAACATGCGGGCTGCGTACCGCAATGCGCGATAGCGTTTGAACAGCTGTGGATTGACGCTGGCGCGCCGGCAGGTGCCTATACGAATCTGCTGATCACGCATAAACAGTCAGACATTGTGATTGACGATCCTCGTATCAAAGGTGTGGCATTAACAGGTAGCGTTGCGGCAGGGCGGACGGTTGCTGCTCGTGCCGGACAAAATCTGAAGAAGACGTCAATGGAGCTCGGTGGCAGCGATGCGTTTATCGTGCTGGATGATGCGGATCTGGAAAAAACGATTCCATGGGCGGTCTGGGGGCGGATGTATAACGGTGGACAAACCTGTTGCGCAGCTAAGCGTTTCATTGTGATGGATTCTATTGCGGATGAATTTCTGGAGAAATTTTCGTCGGCATTGTCTGGATTAAAACCCGGTGATCCGATGGATGAAGCAACGACGCACGGTCCTCTGTCGACCGAGGCGGCATTGGTTCAATTACTACAGCAGGTCGATAGCGCAGTGAAACACGGCGCCAAGCTTGTGATGGGTGGCAAGCGTCTTGCCCGTCCAGGCTCCTTTATGGAAGTCACGATCCTGACGGACATCAAACCAGATAATCCAGCGTTCCGTGATGAATTTTTTGGTCCAGTCGTTTCCTTTTATCGCGTCAAGGACGAAGCTGCCGCAATCGCACTGGCAAATGACTCCGACTTTGGTCTGGGCGGGTCTGTATTCACCAAAGACATAGCTCGCGGTAAGCGTGTTGCAAGCCAAGTCGATACGGGCATGATGTTTATCAATAACCTCGATTGGTCAGATGCAGAACTACCGTTCGGCGGGATCAAATATTCTGGTTACGGACGCGAATTGGGCAACATGGGAATACAAGAGTTCGTCAATAAGAAACTTGTTCGTATTGCGGATCACGCTGCACCGGTTTGATCGATCGCAGAATCCGGTTGCAAGTATGAAGGTCTAGGTTTTGACATTAATACTTGCGCGCGGGCGTATTGCCAAATCCCTCAAATCTTCTATTACTTTCAGACGACACATTCGCTCAACAGCTTCTACACATTGGACAAAATTCTAATGATTTGTCCCGCTAGACAAAGCGTGGTCTAGTAAAAATTTCCTCTGACGAAAAGTAAGTGACGATAGCCCGATCCATGTTTGACCCAAGGAATTGGATAATCTGATGTATGTCAACGTTGCCGTATTAAAAGAAACCCAAGTACATGAACGGCGTGTCGCGCTGATTCCCTCGGTAGCCGGCGTTGGTGCACTTCAAACGGCGTTGGTGCACTTAAAAGTTGAAGTAAAAAGTACCCCAACCCCGATCATTTATGCAGGAACTTTCTGACTACGGACGGAGTTTGGGCGTCCA
>NZ_JBEONQ010000115.1:0-2564 GCF_040544445.1 Undibacterium sp. GrIS 1.8
AGCGACGTCGTCATCGCCGCCGCCCAATGGCTATCGGTCTGGGTCGTCCACTGAAGATGCTGACCTGCGAACAGCGCAGTGGACGCCGGACTCGCCCAATTGATACTGCTCGCACTCTCCAGATGCATCAAAGGCGACGCAAACTTCTCTACCGGCTGCGCGGCATCTAGGGCTCTATTACCACCAGCACCAGTACCACCAGCACTGCCACTAGCAGGCTTCAACGCCTCCTGCCCATTGACTGGCCCCGGATACTTCCCTGCTTGCTGTGGATCGATCGCCTTGATCAAGGCCGTCTGCGCCTGCATTGCCTCTTTGCTGATCAAAGCCTGCTGATGACTCGCCGCCTGTGACAAGGCATCGCTCAATGACGCCGCCCCCTTTAATTGCGCCACGCTCTCTGCGACATCCAACTGAGTCGACGTCACACTACTGCCATTCACTGAGCGCTGGGTCGTAGACAACAACAGCCCCTGCGCACCACGCACCACACCCCAAGCATCCGAACGCAATTCAAAGCCCTGACCCCGATAAGCGCCGCGTTGTGCAGAGGCCGGTGCCTGCGCAATCAGATAGCCCAGGTTTAACTGAGACGCCGCCGTACTCGTCGCCAGCCGCATGCGCAACTGCTGCACCGTATCATCCACCGCCCATTGGTTGTAACCATCGTACCCATCCCCACCCAGATTCTGGCTATGGAAACCCGACAACACCCCCGCATGATTCACCCCCGAATCCACCCCAGCCGCATACGGCGGTAGATCGGCGCCATTAAACAAAGACGCCACCACCACCGGTCTATCCATCTCGTTCTCAATAAAATCGACCAAGACCTCAGAACCGATGCGTGGCGTGAAATTGCTCCCCCAGTTAGGGCCAGACAACGCCTCTGCCACCCGCACCCAGGTACCCGAAGTCTCATTGCCGGGTGCATTACCGCTGTTATTACTGTTGTTAGCGGAACTAGCAGAGCCACTAGAAGAACTACCAGAAGAACTCGCCCCCGACTCTGTCAACCCACCCGCCACTGGCACGGCACCGCGCTGCCACGGGAATTGCACTTTAATCCGATGATCCCTGTCGGTCGTCAATGGTGTTGCGTCCAATCCCACCACCAAAGCCACCTGCGCCCCCAAGGCAACCGGCGCACGTCGCCATGCCGTGATCTCCGGCACAATCGGCACGACTTGGCGCACACAGGTAAATTGATTGCGATACGTCCCCCGTTCCAGCTCAGGCGATGACAACATCGTCGCCATCCCCGCGCCCAGATTATTGGTCGCCTGATGCCGTACCGATAACACGGTGAACGCATTGTCAGTACCATCGGCACCATAGTGATCATGCTGACTCAGCTGAAACACATAACCAGAGGCCAGGCAACGTACCGCACCGGCACCGCTAAACGTCTTATTACGTAATTCCAGCGCCTGCAATACCAGCTCACTGTGCTGCGTGGCCATGCCACTGTCGACATACCGCTGCTCTGCCGCGCCATCGTAAAGAGACAAGGACGGCAACATCCCATTGTCCAGACCCGAGGCCGACTCTGCGGCTGGCGCACTCACTTGACGTGCATCCCAGCTAGACAAACTCACCGCATTGGCTTGCACAGAACGGCGTGCAGAAAATTGATTGATGGCATCACTCGATTCAGACGCGCGTACCCCATGAAAACGGATAAGCTTACTCCCAGAACCCTCACCAACTAAGCCATCAGCGAAGTCAACTACCAAGTCAGGCGCTGTCGCTTGCGCATCGAAGATCACCAGCGTATGTTTGGCATGCGGCACATCGCCAGCAGAGTGAGCAGAATCAGCAGATTGGGAAGAGTGAGCAGAAGAGGATGACGATGACGCTGCACCGGAGCCGCTACCACTCTGATCATGGTCAAAGCGCCAGCTCAAGCCTTCAGACGCCAGTAAGCGGGTGAAGAAATCCAGATCACTCTCACGGTATTGGGTACAAACAGGGCGCGCAAGCAGGGGTTGCGTCACATCCCATCGGAAATGGGCTTGCGGATAATCAGCGAGTAAATCGGTGACGATCTGCTGGACATCTTTGTCCTGAAAAATAAACGAGTCACGACGTAAGCGTAAGAAGGACAAAAACGGTTCTAAGCGTAAGCGATAGCGGGTGGTACCACCATCCGCCCCCAGCCAATACGCCTGCGTACAGTAGCCATGCCAGGCTCGCCGTGAACCATCCGCTTGTAACAGACGCAAGGTGATTTCCTCGCCGATAAACTGTTTCAGATCGACCTCGGTAGAGACGCTGAAGGCATCGATATCAAATAAAAACAGCGCATTGACTGCCTCATAGCCGGTAAACGCTTCCACCACCAAGGTCTCTGGCAAGGCCGAGCCTTGTGCGGTGTCCATACTGATCAAGCGGGCGTGCTGACTGAGGAGTGGGCCGGTGAGCTGCTGGACCAGGTTGTCTAAACCAGACAGTGCATCAGAAACTGCACCAGACAGTGCGCCGGAGCGTGCGGTGGGGCTGGTGGTGAGGTAATCCATCAAATGTATTTCCGTGAACGTGGGCTTGTTGATGTTGATAAATTA
>NZ_JBEONQ010000116.1:0-2530 GCF_040544445.1 Undibacterium sp. GrIS 1.8
ATAAACGCAGTTATACGCACTGAATATTGACCAGGTAAATTAACCTATCCTTGCAGTTTTGACTGCGAGGGAATTCAAGGTGATTACCATGGGAATGTACTCTAAGGTCAGGCGGCTATTCTACCGAGAACGGCTATCCATTAGCGAAATTCAGCGACGAACCAGCCTGTCGCGCAATACCATCAAGAAGTGGCTTAAAGAAGCCGAAGGGACTGAGCCGAAGTATGCCCGGCCTCCGACTGTCAGTAAAATAGCTCCCTTTGCATCCCTCATTCAGTTAGCACTACAAACCGACAGCCATCGACCTAAAAAAGAACGTCGTACTGCGCTTATGCTATTTAAGGAACTCCAGCAAGCAGGGTTCACCGGTAGCTACTCGGGTGTCAACCGTTACATTTATGCCTGGCGTGACCAAGCTGCCAAAGTCACTGGTAAATCTGCCTTCGTTCCACTGAAGTTTCAACTCGGCGAAGCATTCCAGTTTGACTGGAGTGAGGAGCTGCTTGTCATTGGTGGCATTCATCGCAAAATCCTTGTAGCACACACTAAGCTGTGCGCCAGCCGTGCCTTTTGGCTGGTGGCTTATCCGACGCAAAGCCACGAAATGCTCTTCGATGCCCATACTCGCGCCTTTACTGCCATGGGTGGAATTGCACGGCGCGGTATCTATGACAACATGAAGACCGCTGTCGATAAAGTCATGAAAGGCAAAGGTCGTATCGTCAATGCACGCTTCTTTGCAATGACAGCCCATTACTTGTTTGACCCCGACTTCTGCAATGTGGCGTCTGGCTGGGAGAAAGGTATTGTTGAGAAGAACGTCCAGGATAGTCGCCGTCGTATCTGGAACGACGCCAGACAGGAACGCTTCGGCAGCTTTGCGGAACTCAATGCATGGCTGGCTGTACGCTGCAAGTTACTCTGGAGTGAATGCCGCCATCCGGATTACCCTGAGTTGACCGTCGCCGACGTGCTGGAACATGAGCAAGCCCAACTCATGCCGATGCCAACACCCTTTGATGGCTATGTCGAACTCGTAGCACGGGTTTCTTCTACTTGCTTAGTTCATGTCCACCGTAATCGTTATTCAGTACCGTGCTATTTGGCCAATCACATGGTCAGTGTTCATCTGTATTCAGAACAGATTGCCGTCTACGCTGAGAATGAGAGGGTTGCATGTCATCTACGACTATTTGGACGTGATCAGACCAGCTATGACTGGCAGCATTACATCCTTCTGGCAGAAAGAAAGCCCGGTGTCTTACGAAACGGTGCACCCTTTGCATTGATGCCGGCGCCTTTAATCAAATTGCAAACCACCTTGCTACGCCGTGCCGGTGGTGATCGCGTCATGGCTCAAGTGTTAGCGGCTATCCCGCACCATGGCCTTGATACCGTCATTGTGGCAGTAGAACTAGTGCTGGAGTCCGGTGCAACCAGTGTTGAACACATCACTAACGTATTGGTGCGATTAAGTCAGGGCGATCGTCCTGACCCCGTCGCCACAAGCTTGCAATTAATCGAAGAGCCGGTAGCCGATGCAAGTCGCTACGACAGCTTACATCAGGAGAATCAGCATGTTTAACATCATCAGTGAACTTAAATCACTCAAGTTATATGGAATGGCAACTGCCTATACCGATTTAACAGCACAGAGTACCGCGTCCGTGAGTACATCGGAATGGCTCATTCAACACTTGTTAGAAGCGGAATCGACGGATCGAGCGATGCGTTCGATCCGTTATCAGTTGCACGTTGCCAAATTTCCGATTCATCGCCACCTAGCTGATTTCGATTTTAGCCAATCCAAAGTAGACCAAAAGCTGATCGAACAGTTGGCCACGTTAGCCTTCACAGAGGCTGCGCACAACGTGGTGCTGATTGGTGGCACTGGCACAGGTAAAAGCCATCTGGCAACAGCACTGGCGGTCTCCGGTATTACGCAACATGGAAAGCGAGTGCGCTTCTTCTCAACGATTGAACTGGTGAATGCCTTGGAATTAGAAAAGGCAGCAGGCAAACAAGGACGCATGGCCCTAAGCCTTATGCAGATGGATTTGGTGATCTTAGATGAGTTAGGTTACCTGCCATTCTCACAGGTGGGTGGTGCGTTACTGTTCCATTTACTGTCTAAACTCTACGAACGAACCAGCGTCGTCATCACGACCAACCTGACATTCTCTGAGTGGAGCAACGTCTTTGGCGATGCAAAACTGACGACTGCGTTACTGGACCGACTGACACACCATTGCCATATTATTGAAACAGGTAATGATTCCTATCGTTTCAAACATAGCAGTGCCACAGCAAAAATGCGGATTAAATCAAGAGAAAGAAGCCGGGAATTAAACAAGCCTGAGACTGAGATATCAGCAGAACCTGGTGAAGTCTCTGGGCAGGAGTTTTAGTGCTTAAGTGGCTAAATTGAGTTCAACAAATGGAGAAAACAATGCACACATAATTGATCGACAAACCTGAAACAAACTTGTATGCTCAGCAACTAAGCGCCTGGTCAATATTCAATGCGCGC
>NZ_JBEONQ010000117.1:0-2400 GCF_040544445.1 Undibacterium sp. GrIS 1.8
ACGCCCAAACTCCGTCCGTAGTCAGAAAGTTCCTGCATAAATGATCGGGGTTGGGGTACTTTTTACTTCAACTTTTAAGTGCACCAACGCCCCACTGCACGATAAAGGTATTTCCAGGCGCCTTTGACCTTGATATAAGTCTCGTCCATCCGCCAGCTCCCGCCGACCGGGCGCTTGTGCTTTCTGAATATTTTTTCCAGTAGCGGCAGAAGTCGGATAGCCCAACGGCTGACGGTTGAATGATCAACGAATACACCACGCTCAGCCATCATTTCTTCGATGTGTCGCAGACTCAACGGATAGGCAGCGTACCAACGCACGCAGGTCACCATGACTTCAAGCGGATAATGCATTCGTTTGAGTACTTTGCGTAGCTCGTCTATCATTACATGAATCACAAATTTTGTCGGATCGGCAGTCTAACAGAGACAGCCTATTGCGACAGAACCAGATTTTGCGGCGTTGAGCTTAGAGCCCCATCATGTTTCAAATTCGCATCGGCAGCAACATCAGCGTGTTCAAACTGTTCGCCATACCTATCTGCCTGTCAAGAAGTCGAATACCACTTTGGCATTGTCGCTACGCAATCCGACCGGACCGTCGAATTCCAGGGCAACCGAACCAAGATTGCCCTCCCATACCACGCTGCCGTCGGCACTGACGGTCAGAATGGCCCCACGCATGGCTGCACTCAATGTATGGGGCCGATCCGTATAAATGGGCGGAACGGGCGCCGAGATCCGTGGTTTAATATTATTAATGTAGCCATGGTCGACACAATCTTCGTGCGTTTTCATCCCTGGATTGCGTTTAACCGAAACGGCAATATTCTGGTCGGGCGAAAAGTGCCACATGACATAAACAATATTGCAGGTATCCTGAGCGCGGAGCTTGACCCCAAATTGGCTCCTGACTGCACCACTACCGAGACGGGAAATCTCTTCGGTTGGTCCGAGATAGCTGAAATTCACGGTGACATCCCGTTGGCTAGGAACCTTAAGTGTGGCACGCATTTCCTTCGTGGAAACCATTAAACGATCCCCTGCTGCCCTCTGAATCTGCCCATCTGTCACGTCAAAATCGTTAGGCTGGTATTGAGCTTGGGCAATGGGCACAATCATGGCAGATATGCACAATAGAACGGCGGATCGTAGTAGCCGTTTGAGTCCCATAACATTTTTCATTCGCGCTCTTCGTTTAAAGGTTCGGTTCCAATCTCCGACACCTAGCAGGATATATTTTATCAGCATGAATGGGGTACGGTAAGGATTCCTTCGTAAATAAGTAACAGTCAGCAGCAGAAAAGCTAAATCGAGGTATTGAACTTTGTTTTGATTTTCATAATGAGTTTTCTTGCACTTTTTCTAGGCAAAACAGCCGGATTTTCGACTACAAGATAAACGTTCGTTTTTCTTTCAGTTTGTATTTTCTGGCCATCTCTTCTATGAAAAACAAAGACGTTACTCATTTACGAAGGAATCCTTGTCAATAGCAATTTAAAACTGATACAGTTTTCTCACAAACAGCGATTTAAAACTGATACACCCCCATTCCAGTCATTGCCAGTTTTTTTTGAATGCCTGATTTAACTAGCATCCCCTTTACTACGGATCATTCCCGCTTGTTTCTGATGCTTAAGCCGGTAACTTTCACCTGCGATCGGTACGATATGTGCATGGTGGAGCAGACGGTCAAGCAGTGCCGCTGTTAGGGTCGTGTCCTGTGCAAACGTTGTATCCCACTGCCCGAACGGCAAATTACTCGTCACGATCAAACTGCCTTTTTTTTATATAAAGCTGCGATGACCTGGAAGAACAAGTTGGCCTGTTCACGATTCATCGGAAGGTAACCGATTTCATCAATAATGAGCAGTCGATATGCCTTGATCGCGCGATGCATCACCGCCTTTAAATTATTTTGCAAATGTGCCGTTGTCAGTGTGAGCAGCAAATCGGCTGCGGTGATGAAGCGCGTTTTGATGCCAGCTTGTGTCGCCTTATAACCGAGCGCCATCGCTAGGTGAGTTTTGCCGACACCGGAGGGGCCGATCAGCACAACATTCTCGTTACGTTCAATGAAACCTAATCCCGCCAGTTCCTCGATCGGGCTGCGCTTGACGCCTTTGGCGAAGTCATAATTAAATGCATCCAGCGTTTTGATCACAGGGAAACCAGCCAGACGCGTCAGGTTCTGTCGCATTAAGGAAAATCCTCAAACTTTGACCACAATAGATAGTGTTTCCGGTGAATAAATAACCTGCATATTGTGGTTTACAAAACCAAAAAATCCTTAATGCGACAGAACCAATTATCTGCTCGCGCTCCTCTGGAGTGAGGGCATTCTTGGGTATTTGCATTCTGCCTGGTCGTTGATCACCTAAACTATTTTCGCTGTTAGCAT
>NZ_JBEONQ010000118.1:0-2391 GCF_040544445.1 Undibacterium sp. GrIS 1.8
CATGGCTGACTGCCAAATCTCAGTTGAAGCCGTCCACGACATACAACATGGCGCTTCATGGATCGATTAACGGCAATGAGTTTGGATGTGCAAACGATAAAATTATCTTTGGCAAAGCACTCGGATGTTTCTGGAGTTTTACGACAGCACCAGGATTAATCCCCAGTTTTTAACTAGATCCAACGAATAAAAAGTCGAGCATTTGCTCGGTTTTTTATTTTGCGAAAGAGAGATACCAACTACACATATTGATCCTAGAAAAGTGAAATTGTGCTTAGGGAGCTAGGTCTTCATTTACTGCATAACTTTTCCAACGCGTTGGAAAAGTTCAAAAAGCGCTCAAGAAGTGTTTTGGTATCAAAAGTATGCTTCTATATGATCTACTACTCGGTATGTATTGAAATACTGTTTTCACGAACGAACAGTCATAACGTGCTGTGACGAGTCGTTCGGATTTTGAGGTGGCGGGCTCTTCGCGGGGTGATTCCCGCACAATAAGCAGAAATAATCTTTTAGCTTTGTTCATGCAGAAGTAAAGAGAGGACGTTCATACAAAAATTGTCTGTCCACCTTTGAGATGATTTCTTTGGAGAGACAGTCTCAGGTAATCAATCTTTTTTTATTCAATAATTTGTTAGTGATCAGATATTTTTCTGTTGATTTACGTTTTCGTAATCCAAGTAATTCACCAGTTAGCTCGATAGACCCGTCAGGAGACTCTAGTTCTCTTACTGCAAACGAATTTCTGAGTGTACGCGGGCCTTTACGTTTTACTTCGATCCCAGCCTTTTTGTAAGTCGCTTTTGTCAAAAGATAGATTGTCGATTTATCTAATTTTTTTCCATCGAGGTTGGCAGGAAATAAAAGTTTCCCTGGTATTTTCTTTGCATTGCGTTCCTCAACCCATGCCATCACATCTGCAACAGCGAACGGCCTTAGTTGTGTTTGGTGATTCCGACTTGTACCGTTCACTGACCAAGGTGTTATTTCAACTGGAATAGAGCCGGTAGAGTCTCTAGCACCTACTCGATCAGTGTTGAGCCCAACCAACTCCGATACCTTTAATCCCGCTCCCAGTAACATGGCCAGTATCGCCCTATCTCGCCGACGTTTCCATTCCGGCCCATCGTCAACGGTCGGGTCGTAAGGTGCGACTTCCGGTAAGTGTTCCATATACAAATGCTGTTGGTCATCTGTGAGTATCACTTTAGGTAGGTCCCGCCCCTGTGCTTTGGTTTGGTAAATATCAAAGGCTGCATGCTTAGCTGGATTGGGAGTGATGCCGACATGTGCAAATACTCGTTCTAATAAGCGTAAATATCGCACACGTATTGAACTATTAAAGGCTTTGCGCGACGTATCCTTACCTGGCTTCGGTATCTCTAAAAAATCTTTAATGTGGTCATGGTTCACACTGTGCAAGATAACGCCCTGCGAATCAATGAAATCCATAAATCGGTGGAACATGTGAATGTAAATTTCAGCAGAACTATCCAATATTGGACGGAGTTTTTTATTTTCATTCTCGTTTGTTTTAGCGATTTGTCGACGCCCCAACAGCAAGTAATCTTCCGTTTTCACAAAAGCGGAAAAAGCTTCTCTCGGACTGTGTTTCCAGCCATTTTCATCATCAAATAAAGATTTATTCATTTTATTCAATTAACGGTCATATTTAAAATTAAAAGTAAATAAAAACAACATCTTGGCTACAAGTCCAAAGAAACTCGGCTGCACACCTTCGAAAATTAAGTGAAATAACCATTGCGGCATTGCAATTCCATAATAGTATACTAATTCCGTGACCGTTAATTGAATTATAAAATGTATTGGATTCCAGGACATGGTCAGTACCCGTCAGTTGTTATAAAAAATCGAGAGCATTGTTCTTTTTTTTAAACCCAATAATTTATTGGAACTTACGACATCCGAAGCTATCTTTACATTTAGTACGATTGACGTACCTACATTCAATAACAACCAAGGCATAAATCCTGCCAACACCGCTGGTGTTCCCCGACCAAGATCATCGATAAGCCAAATGGTCGGACTCTTTGCGTTGACGAGATGATAAATCTGACCTAGGGGAAGAAATTTTGCATGAGTACCATCGGCAGATGGAAATCCTAAACCTTTAGCATCAGTGAGATCAGAAACTGCAGGGATACTGATAATCACATTGTGATTAAGAGCGCTACCAACAAGCTTCACAACAAATGTTTTTCCTATGCCTAGTCCACCAACAACTAAACTAGACCGCTTGTGCAAAACAGCACGACGAAGGGAAATTCTCTCGTCAGAAGGACTCATTTTAGATTCCATGGAAAAAAAGGAATCTAAATCCTTTAGGATTAGATCCCGGGGGTGAATAAAATTTCAGTTGAGACCTGAATT
>NZ_JBEONQ010000119.1:0-2382 GCF_040544445.1 Undibacterium sp. GrIS 1.8
TTGTTCGGACGTAAGTGCACTTCCGGTTGATTCGGCGTCGCCGCCACTGCCGTCAGTTTGGATTCCAACTCGGCATTGTTCTGAATCGCTACACCGTCCCACAGTACCGTGCCGTCAAAGTCGACGTCAATTGAGATCACCACTGGTGGCTCAGTCTGTTTGGATTGTGAATTCACCGGCATATTCAGATTGACCGCGTGGTTCTGAATTGGGATGGTAATAATTAACATGATAATCAAGACCAACATGACGTCGATCAGGGGGGTCATGTTCATTTCGATCATGACTTCCGGTTCGCTCGAGTTCCCTGAGCCTAATTGCATACCCATACTATTCCTTTCGTTCTTTCACTCTTACCGCTGGTGACTGCCGTCGTTGCTTCGTTCTAGCTTCGCTCTTACTTAGTTCTTCGGCGGTGGTTCTGTCACAAAGGCGACTTTGGCGATCCCGGCGCGCTGGGCGGTGAGGATGACTTTGCCGACAAATTCGTAGCGGGTGTTTTGATCACCACGGATATGGAGTTCCGGTTGTGGTACCTGGTTCGTGACCGCTTTGAGCTTTTCAAATAAAACATTGGTGTCTGCGACCGGGGCTTCGTTCCAGAACATGTCACCGTCTTTGTTAATCGCGATGGTGATGTTTTCTGGTTTGGTTTTGTACGGTTGGTTAATTTCCGCCGGGAGCTTGACCGGAACCGTGTGGGTGACGACTGGGATGGTGATCAGGAAGATGATCAGCAGGACCAACATGACGTCGACCAATGGGGTGGTGTTGATGGTGCTGTTGACTTCGTCTTCGCCGTCACCATCGTTGCCGATTGCCATTGCCATAGTGTGTTCTCTTTCAGATGACAGATACTGAGACTGTACTTTGTGTTTCGTTCAGGAGGAGGTGGCACTGCCACCTCTTCTTGTGTTGCTTACTGTTGTACGCGTTTTGGCAATAATTTGGCTGCGGTCATTTGCAGCCTTGTTGCCTATGCCAAGTAAGGACTTAGGCTTTTTTGGACATCACGCCAGACAAGACGACGGAGTGCAGATCAGCGCTGAAGGCACGGATGTTTTCCATGGCAGTTTTGTTACGACGTACCAGGAAGTTGTAACCGAGTACGGCTGGAACCGCCACAGCGAGACCAATGGCGGTCATGATCAAGGCTTCACCAACTGGGCCGGCGACTTTGTCAATGGAGGCTTGTCCTGCTGCACCAATGGCGGTCAGCGCGTGGTAAATACCCCATACCGTACCGAACAGTCCTACGAATGGCGCGGTGGAACCAACGGTGGCGAGGAAAGCCAGACCATCTTGCAGACGGCTTTGTACTTTGTCGACGGCGCGTTGGATGGACATGGAGATCCAGGAGTTGAGGTCGATTTGTTCTAACAGAGCACCTTCGTGGTGGTCACTGGCTTTGGTGGCGGATTCGGCGATGAAGCGGAATGGGCTGCCTTCTTTGAGGCTGGTGACGCCAGCGTTGACGGAGGCGGCTTTCCAGAACTTGGTTTGCGCTTCTTTGGCTTGGCCACCTAATTTGAATTGGTCAATAATTTTGGTGATGAGGATGTACCAGCTGCCCATGGACATGATGAACAGGAGGAAGAGTGTGCCTTTGGTGACGAAGTCGCCGCCTTTCCAGAGGGCGTCGAGGCCGTATGGGTTGTCGACGACTTTGTCTTTGTCTACTGGGGCTGCGGCTGGTGTGAGGTCAGTGGCGGCTGGGGCTTCTGCTGGGGCGGCTGCAGCTGGTGCGGCGGCGCTGGCGGAGGCGGCAGGAGCACTAGCTTCTGGTGTTTGGGCTTGGGCAGTGACGACGCTGGTGGTGAGGGTGATCACCGCGGCGGCCAGGAGGGCTTTCAGACTGAATTTCATGTGCGTACTTCCTTCGTAAATTGGCATGTCAAATGCTGTTGTTGTTACTGTTGCTGTTATTTGGGTTGGCTTACGTTTGCCTGGCTTGGCTGGCGTTTGCTTGGCCTTACTTAGAGTTACTGCGAGACTTACTGTAAGAGTTACTGGTGTTGCTTTGTTCGGTAGTGCTGACCCGGGCTGGCTTGGCGTGTGGCTTGGCTGGCCCGGGTTTGGTGTGTTTCTTGGTACTGCTGGTATTTCTCGTGTTTATTTCTAATATGTCTTAGGCAGTCTTAGTCGAGCTTCCAGACGTATTGCACTTTGGTGGTGGTCGTTTGGGGCTTGCCGTCCACGGTACCAGGTTTGTTTTTGCAGGTGCCGGAGAGTAATTGGGCACGTACGGCGTTGTCGAGTCCTCTGAATCCGCTGGATTTGTCGATCTTGACGTCGGTGACGTTGCCGTCAGCGCCGATGACGACGGAGAGCATGACGGTGCCTGTTTCTTCGTTGCGTAACGAGGCTCTTGGGTATTCTGGT
>NZ_JBEONQ010000120.1:0-2358 GCF_040544445.1 Undibacterium sp. GrIS 1.8
GTAAGCGTCCAACGCTACCATCTATGAACAGCAAATAATTTCATGCACTGTCCAGACTGGATCATTTTGGAGAGCAAAGTATGTCAAGAATCAAATCCATCCTAATCCGCGCAGATTGGCTGCAACATGTTAGTACCTGGCGCGCATCAGGGCTGACGCAAGCAGCGTATTGTCGTGAGCGCAAATTAAATGCCACCACATTCAACGGCTGGATTATGCGTGGCCGAAAGGAGTTACCAGCAACAGCACCCCTGATCACTGTTCCGATTGTAATTCAACCCAGCACGCCAGCAGCATCGACTCTGCCGATCGTCTTGCAACATGGATCTGGATGGCAGCTTGTGCTACCTGCGGATGTGCAGATTACCTGGCTAGCTCGATTATTCAATGAATTAGCATGATCGCACCAGGTCAAATTTGTTGCGTGATTGAACCAGTCGATATGCGCCGTGGCCTAGAGAGTTTATCGCAATGGATACAAACTAGTTTAGGTACCACGCCATGCGATGGCACCGCCTATGCATTTTGCAATCGTCCTAAAACACGATTAAAACTGTTAATCTGGGATGGCACTGGCGTGTGGTGCTGTCAGCGCCGATTACACCGTGGTGCGTTTGTTTGGCCCAGCAACGATGATCGATGCTGGGTGATTACGCAAGCACAATGGGATTGGCTCATCAAAGGTGTCGACTGGCATCGCCTGACGGCACAGGCACCAACGCACTGGCAAGTGTGAATCTTTAATACGTTCAAAAAAATAGCGAAACACCATTCTTTTTGGTTGTAAACATGGGCGAGTCTATGTAAACTTCCAGCATGGATCTCGCTACCGCACTCGCTCAGTTTAATCCGCACACCACGTCACCAGAACAGTTGGCGATACAGGTTGCCGCCTGGGCAGAACAAGCGCACAAGGATGCTAGTAAAATCGCCCAACACGATGCAGAAATACACCGTAAAGACACTAAAATTGCCGCTCTCACGTTAGAGCTGGCGTACCACAAGCGGATCAAATTTTGCAGCACCTCCGAAGCCTTCACTGCACAGCAACGGGATTTATTCGATGAGACACAAGAAACCGATCTTAATGCCATGCAGGCCGAACTGGAGCAACTCTCCTCTGCACCCCGCGTAAAAACGAAACCAACCGGGCGCAAGCCACTGCCGGCAGAATTGCCACGCATCGAACATCGGCACGAACCAGAATCGTGCAACTGCGGTCAATGTGGCAATGTGCTGGTGCAGATCAGTGAAGATATCAGTGAACAACTCGATGTCGAACCAGCGCGTTTCTTTGTGCATCGCCATATCCGTCCGCAATACGCCTGCCGCGCTTGCGAAACGGTTACCGCAGCCGCCATTCCTCCGGCCATCATCGACGGCGGGCTAGCCGCGCCCGGTTTGCATGCGTGGGTCGTTATCCAAAAATACTTAGATCATTTGCCGCTGTATCGTATCGAACAAATCAGCGCCCGTCATGGTGCGGGGATTTCTCGATCGACGCTGGCTGAATGGATCGGACGTATCGGGGTCGCTTTGCAACCGCTGGTAGATCGATTGACCGAATTACTCAAAGAACGCAGCGTCCTGCATGCCGACGAAACACCGGTGCAACAATTAGATCCCGGCAAAGGTAAAACCAAACGCGCTTACTTGTGGGCGTATCGAAGTAATAGTCTCGACGAAGGTCCGCCGATCATCGTGTTTGAGTTTCAGCTTGGGCGCAGTGGCAGCCATGCGCGCACTTTCCTCGCCGATTGGCAAGGACACCTGATGGTCGATGACTACGCGGGCTATAAAGCCATGTTTGGTCAGGGCATCACTGAGCTCGCTTGCCTGGCGCATGCGCGACGTAAATTCTTTGATTTGCATGCGGCCAATCAACACCCAACGGCCGCCGAAGCGCTGGGCCGAATAGCCGAGCTGTATCACATTGAGAGCGCGGCCAAAGATTACTCGATTGAACAACGCGCACGGTACCGCCAAGAACAAGCCTTGCCGAGATTGGAAGCGATGCATGCGTGGTTACTGCTGACGCGTCAAAAGACGGCGGATGGCAGCAGTCTGGCCAAAGCCATCGATTACAGCTTCAAGCGCTGGCCGGCGATTATGCGCTATGCCGCCAGTGGCAATCTACCGATTGATAATAATCCGATCGAGAATGCCATCCGTCCTATTGCCATCGGCAAGAAGAACTGGCTGTTTGCCGGATCAGAACGCGCTGGCAAACGGGCTGCTGCCATTCAAAGTCTACTCGCCACCGCCAAAGCGAATAACATCGAACCGCTTGCCTGGCTTAAAGAAACTTTGGAAAAACTCCCTACCTGTAAAAATAATCGTATTGATGAATTGTTGCCG
>NZ_JBEONQ010000121.1:0-2275 GCF_040544445.1 Undibacterium sp. GrIS 1.8
GTAAGCCCTCCATAAACCCCAGATAGCGAGCAGATTTCGTGATTTTTATCGATTTTCGTTCAAAGGTGTGATTCAGGAGAGCTGGCTTAATTTTCCATGAGCTGCTGTGAACGGCAATTCCATGGCAGTAATGCCTCTACATCCTCAACTGTTTTAGCTGCTGGCAATTCGCGCAACACCCGTCGGAGCCAGAGATAAGGCTCTAAGCCGTTGGCCTTGGCAGTTTCTACCAGCGAATAAATGATGGCACTGGAATTGGCACCGGCGACGGTGTCGCTAAAAAGCCATGCTTTACGGCCGATCACAAAGGGACGAATCGCATTTTCGCAACGATTGTTATCAATCGGCAGATCACCACGCTCCGTATAGCGGATCAGCATGGGCCAGCAATTGCGCAGGTAGGTGAGTGCCGTTCCGAGTGCACTTTTCGGTGCGGCTGCTGGCTGTGTTTTGTCCAGCCATGCATGAATTTTAGCCAGGACGGGCAGGCTCAACTCCTGTCGCGCCTGCAGGCGCAGCTCTGGTGTCGCGTCTTTGTGCTCGCTTTCGATGCGATACAGTTTTCTGATCAGTTCCACCGCTTCATCGGCGCGCCCCCGCTTGCCCTTGGGCTGCACTTTAACCGCCTCAACAAAGCGCCGACGTACATGCGCCCAGCAAACGAGGCGTTCTATGCCTTCTGTTTGTGCCAATTGGTTATAACCATCGTAAGCGTCCGTCATCAGATAGCCGCGATAGTCGTGCAGCAGGCGCACCGGCACCTTCCCGCTACGGCTGGGATCGTAATCAAATATCACTACAGGCTTATCCGGCAGCCCGCCGGCTTGCACCCACATATAGCTTTGCGACGTGGGTGCCTTGTCTTTTTCTTTGAGCACCTGCACCACGGTTTCATCGATATGAATGAAGGACCCGGCGAGCAAGCTGTCACGCGCCAGATTTAACAAGGGTTGCAGTAGCGTGGCCGAGCCGATCACCCAGCGTCCCAGTGTCTGTTCCGGAACTGGTGCATGAAAGCGCTCAAGTACCTTGGCGAAGCGACTGATGGGCTGTCCGTCGACAAATTTCACGGTTAGCAGCATGGCCAGGAAATCCGGACTGGCATTGGTTTTTGGCAGTGGCTGTGGCGGCAAGACGGCGGTCACGGGGACGTGCACGCTGCCGGGGCAGCCATAGCGCTTGCGGATATGCCGCAGCACGCGAATTTGCATTGGTACGATGTCTAGTTGTTCGCTGATGTCCTGGCCGATTTCAACCATGGCGGTGCCGCAAGGACAAGTGCGTTCATCTTCAGGGACATCGTGCACAATCTCGATGCGCTCAAGCTCTGCAGATAAGGGCGCACGTTTGCCACGCGGTTTTTTTTCGGCTGGTGCTGTTGCCGCTGACTCTGTCGATGGAATCGGGGCGAGGTCTTGCTCATCGGTGCTGGACTTTGCCAGGACTTCGGCTTCATCGAATAGGCGCGCCTGGCTTGACGACTGTTCGGAGCTGGAGCCAAACTGGCGATGCCGCGCCAGAATGAGTTGTTCTATCATGCGATGCAAGCGTTCTTGCGCTTCGCGTTTGACGGTGTTGACTGCAATGGCGACCGCGGCTTCGACAGCAGCTTCGACAGCAGCGTCAACCGCACTCTTCATGGCGACTTCATGCGCAGCTTGCTGAGCATGGAGGAGTGCTTTTAGCGCCGCTACATCGTTAGGAAGATTGTCTGGCAACCGTACCTTATCGGAGGCGATTTCAGGCAATAAAAACGCGGGTTTTTTGGTGGTAAAAGGCATACTGAATTTTACCAAATCCTCCTATGAAACAGAAGTAAAATGCAGAGTTTTATGGGGTTTATTTTGCCATAAATCAAAGCCTTCGAGTAGCCATTCAAATTCCTGCAAATTGATCGTTTGCGTCATGGCTTCAAGCTCTTTTGGCCAGGCGAATTTCTCTGATTCCAGACGCTTGAGCCACAAGCAGAAACCATTGCGGTGCCAGTAGAGAACTTTGAGTTTATTGCGCTGCCGGTTGGTGAAGACGTAGAGCACACTGGCGAACGGGTTGAGACCGAGTTCTTGCTCGACGAGTACAGCGAGGCCATTGATGGCTTTGCGAAAGTCGATCGGTTCGCGACAGAGGTAGACATGCTCGACCTGACAGCCCGGGTGCATCAGCGCACTCCTTGTGTAGATAGTGCCAGCGAGGCCAGCCATTCCGGCGTGGGCAGTGCTGCCATATCCAACCGGATGGCATTGCCAATCCGTAAGGTGTAATTGCCAGCATCCGA
>NZ_JBEONQ010000122.1:0-2105 GCF_040544445.1 Undibacterium sp. GrIS 1.8
CTTTCATCTTGCCAGAAATGGCCGCTCCTTTCTCATCTATTTTGCGCTTCTCGCAATAAAATTACTCTCCGGTGTTTCGTTTTGCAAGAACCTCCCTTGTTATTTGTACGACCTGGGGAACTCCGTGCGGCAGAATGGGTGGAATTTGATCTTGATGCTGCGGAATGGCGCATACCCGCCGAAAAAATGAAAATGAAAACCCAGCACATGGTGCCATTATCATTACAGTCGTTAGCAATATTGCGTGAATTACACCGTATTACTGGTCATGGTAAGTTTGTATTTCCCAGCATTCGCACCAGTGAACGCTCCATGAGTGAGAACACTATCAATGCCGCATTGCGTAGTATGGGTTACAGCAAGGAAGTAATGACAGGGCACGGGTTTCGAGCAATGGCACGCACTATCATGGATGAGGTGCTAGGAGAGCGCGTTGATCTAATTGAACATCAGTTAGCACATGCAGTTAAAGATCCAAATGGCCGCGCCTATAATCGTACTGCACATTTACCAGCAAGACGGGAGATGATGCAACGTTGGGCAGATTATTTAGACAAACTGCGCGTTGGTGCTGAAGTTATCCCGTTACGTTCTGGAACGATCTAGTTCAGCACGCTCAACCGACCACAAAAATACCGGAAATTGGTTGTGGCAGTTGTGAAACCTCATGACAACAAATTTATGTTAACCGGCGCACTGGTACGGGGGGCGGATATTTTATTGGACTGATTTACGTTGTTAAACCTAGGCGCTCTCGGTATTCGATCGGGCTGAGATAACCAAGAGACATCTTAATACGTTTTTCGTTGTACCAGCGAATATAGGTATCAAGCGCTTCAATGAATTGTGCAATTGTGGTCGAACGCCAATCGCGCGGATAGAACATTTCAGTCTTCAGCCGTCCGAAGAAGCCCTCACAGGCGGCATTGTCAGGTGAGCATCCTTTGCGCGACATCGAACGAATCAGCTTTGCGTTGTGTATCCGTGAGATCCAACCAGGCCAGCGATAGTGGGCACCACGACCAGAGTGAACGACAGGCCGGTCTCCGCCGTTGGCTACCCGCTCGATGGCTGCATCTAACATCGTGTTCACCAGATTGGCATCCGGACGGGTGCAGATAGTCCAACTGATAACCAAGCCATCAAAGCAATCGATCATGGGCGATCGATACACTTTCCCAGCCGGGATCTGGAACTCCGTGATATCGGTCAGCCATTTCTCATTTGGGGTAGCAGCCTGGAAGTCCCGGTTGATGAGATTCTCTGGCGCTGGACTGATTTCTCCCAGTTAAGATCCATACCGACGCCTTCTGTTAGCGGTGACGCCCCAATGTTCCTGCTTAATCAAACGTTGTACGACTTTCTCAGAGATAAACATCTGGCGCAGGCCAAGTGATGCACGCATTCGCCTGTAACCGTAACGCTGGTGATTGCTCTGGAAGATGTCGGTGATGGCAACACGCACATCAGCATACTTGTCAGCGCCCCTCAGTTGGACCCGATGATAAAAGGTGGCGCTACGAGGTAGGCCAAGTTCTGCAAATAGCTCCGAGAGCGCATAAGTGTGCTTTAGGGCGTCAACCAGCAGTGTCTTCTCCCTGTTACTCAGGCGCTGCGGGGCGATGCCCAGTCCTTTTTTAACAGTTCATTGACCTTCTTTAATAGATCATGTTCCAGTTGTAATCGCCGGATGTCCCGTTGACGCGAATCGACTTGCTTTTGTAGGTTTGTCAGTTTTGCCTTGTCCGGAACTCGTTCTGAATCGATAGGTGCTTTCATGGATGTGGGGGCCTCACGACCAAGTAATTGATTCTTCCAGTGATACAACGTCGGCTTGCATACGGCTACTTTTGAGCAATTTCTTGTGAAATTATTATCCTGGTTCACAGATCAATGACTGCCACATTCTTGAACGCTGTTTGACACGCAATCGGTTTAACGTCACCAATGAGTCAGTTTGTGTTTGACTTGTTGATTAAGTTGGAGAGTAGGACGCCATTTATTACCTGGATGGCGTCCTACCTAGCCGCCCTAAAAAAATTACACCAACAAACGATAGACAAATAAATAATTAAGTATTAAAATAATAACTTATTTATTTGTCA
>NZ_JBEONQ010000123.1:0-2093 GCF_040544445.1 Undibacterium sp. GrIS 1.8
GCGGCAATTCAGATGCTGACAAATAGTATCGGCGATTGATTGTGTGTCGGTGTTTGTGTCGATACCGTGATCAATGACCTCTGTCATGGTTTGCCTCCTTTAATAGAACTACCTCCAATCGGTGGATTATCGGGATGATGGATACGCTCCCAAGTTGTACCGTCGAAGCGGGCGATGTCTTTGGAGCCGAATGACCATAGTTCATCATCGCAAGCATCAAGGCAATAAGTTAGTAATTCTGGTTCTAGCTTTGTTTCAACTATTGAAATTCCTTGACCGCTATAAATATAAAGGTGATCTATAGTGGATAAATAGATATTTTCTTTAAATTTAACAAGCGACCAAAAAGTACGATTATCGTCAACGCTGCTTACATCTACGAATCCGTCTTGCATATTTCCTTTCAAGACCGTTCCGTTATACCCACATATCCAAACTTCATTATCTTTGTAACAACGAACCCACTGTAAATGTTCCTTGCAATTGACTAAGATTTTTTTCCACATCTCTCCGTTGAAATGGTAAATCGCTCCGCTATCTCCGACGACATACAAATCGGAGTCGTTAAAGCCGTCAACGCAGTTTAGGATCGGGCTATCCAGAAAAGCCGACGTCCCAAGCTCAACTGCCATTGGGACTAATACACCTAAATCAAAATGCACCCAGCCCGACGACTCTCTTTTATATATTTGGCCACTTTGACCACAAACAAACAGTGTCTTCCCAATTTCCCTTATGTGGGAAACATACCCGTGAATACCACTGCGAACACCGGCATCATTGATTTTTTCACGTAAAAACTCATTTGACTTTCCGATTAAGATATCACCCTCTTTTGATAGAACACATAGCGCATCTAGTTCTTTTGAGTAACAAACAGATACCGCATCCCATCCATTAATATCCTTCTTTCCCCAAGTATCGTTTTTATAAAGAAAAATTCTTGTGAATTGGTCTTCATAATTAAGTTGATCGAGCTTTGACGAGATAAGAACGTACCCAGCTTGCTTAATGCAGCCAGCATTGAAATACACTTCATTTAATAACTCATCCACATTGTCCATTTTAGTTTCCTCTTAAAATCCTGAAATATCTGCAACTTTGGAACCTTGTCCCATTTTTATCGAATCTAGATTTCTAATTTGCCCAAACGGATCTGCTCGAAGCGAGACTGATGGGTCGAGTCCTTTAGACTGATGGTAGCTTCTCAATTGTTTTTCCAAGTCTTGAGGATCGCATCCAACGACTTTTCCTACGACCATTGCACCAGTTTTTTCGAGTTGCCCCAACTTAGCAGTTCCTTGAGGACTCCCTAACTTACCTAAAGCTTCTTCTAATGGATCAAACAAGGCGTGAATTTTTCCATGCTCCGCAAGCTTACTAAGTACATCTTTAATGTTTAATTTACTCTTATTTTTTACAGGTGTACCGTCTGAACCAGTGCTCTTAGTAGCCCCCTCCACACAAATACAAAGTCCATCCGCATGTTTAATACCACCCGGGTAATAAGCCCCATTATCTCCAGGCTGTTTAAAGCAATGATCTGGAACTACATGGTGAGGCGTGCCGCTTGGACATCCTTCTTTGTAAGGGCGTAGTTTGCATCGTCCGCCATCTTTTGAACTTCCAACAACCTTGACCCCATCACCGGGAGGCGACGCATCATTCTTTTTGTCACTTTTCTTGGCCTCTTTCTTCGCGTCTTTCTTCCCTTCCGCTAGCTCACTCTTGACCGCATTCTTCTCTGCATTGAGTTCTGCTTTCGCTGCACTGGTCTCGGCTTTGACGGCGTTGATTTCTCCTTTTACGCCTGGAATCAATTTGGTGATTTTATCGATCTTGCTCATCACCATGCGTTGTGCATACGCGCTTGCTAGCGCGACCATGTTGGGTAACTTGCCGCTGGTGGCAAATTCTGCTGACGCATCTAGTCCGCTGGCGGTAGATTCTACAATGCCACCTACCAGGCCAACGCCTTCACCGACCACGGCTACAGCACCGCCACCTGCTGCAATGACGGCGCCTGGGGCGGCTCCTATCCCGGTGAGTACCATTGCGCCACCGACAGCGGCGGTGCCGCCTCCGGTTAATGC
>NZ_JBEONQ010000124.1:0-1998 GCF_040544445.1 Undibacterium sp. GrIS 1.8
GACTCGGTCAATTCCGCGTAATTCTGGCCGCCAGATGATCTCTACGACTACGGCATCATCTAGGAGGTAGCTTTGGCGACGATCTCCTTGTGCAATGCTGCGGACAGATAGACCTGCGGTGTCGCCATCTAGTTTGGTTTGTACTGTCTCTGGTGTGTCGTTGTCTGGATCAAGATCGAATGGGAGTAGGACTGCGTCATCGCTATGGTTTTGATCCGAAACTATAAATTGCGCTTCGTTGATAATCCAGCGGTCAATATCACCTTCTTCTACATAGCCAGCATGGGGATGGTTGAGCACTAAACGTAGACCACACTCAGGAAGAAAGAATTCGTGACGTAACACGGGTGAGGTCGGTATGATTGCAGCAATGGGGACATCTAACTTTAACGCTAAGTCTTCTAACCATGCACCAATATTGCGGCAATTCAGATGCTGACAAATAGTATCGGCGATTGATTGTGTGTCGGTGTTTGTGTCGATACCGTGATCAATGACCTCTGTCATGGTTTGCCCCCCCTAGCTTCACTGATGCCAACTCCTTCAATTGGATCGTTATCTGGGTGATGAACGCGTTCCCACTTTAGCCCGTCAAAATGAGCAATATCTTTTATCCCAAAGGACCAAAGAATCTCGTTATTTGAATCTAGATGAAAGGTTTCTAATTCAGGCACCAAACCGCTGACAACTTGTGTAATTTTTTTCCCATTGTAAGCATATAGTTTTGTTGTGGTTGCTAAATAAATATTTCCTTTGAATTCAGCGATTGACCAAAATATTTCGTTATCGTCGATACTACTAACATCCTTAAAGCCATCCCTAACATTTCCTTTTAAAAGCGCACCATTATTGCCGCAAATCCAAACGTCGTTAGTATTAAAACACTTTATATAGTTTAAATTTTCATCAATATTTATAGCAATTTTTTTCCATTCGTTTCCATCAAAGTGATAAATCCTTCCTCCCAGTCCACAAACATAAATATCGCATTCATCGACTCCATCAATACTGGTCAAAATACTGTAATCACTATTTAGCGCGCTTCTATGGACAAGTGGATATCGAGTAAGCGATTCCCAAATTCCATTATTTCTTCGATAAACTTGGTCATTTGCTCCACAGACATAAATTGTTTCACCAATTTCTCGTATTTGAGTTACATAACCGAGCGTACCTAGCCTTAATCCTGCGTCTGAAATCTTTTCAATTTTTGAACTCCCGTCTTTTGCGGAGAAAATTTCAACCTCACCTTCTTTCGATAATGCACAAAGCTTTCTCTCCTCATTTTGAGAGCGTTTTTTGACGCAAACGGAGACAATATTTGAATTTAAATCGTGATAAAACCATTTCGATTCATCTGCACTTTGCTCATCGTAGATACTCAAGCGTGAATGTGGGTGTTGCAGCGGATCTATATCGTCTAGGTTTGAAGCTACGTACACAAAATCTTTCTCGATTACGCATCCGTCGATAAAATAAACAGAAGTTCTCATTTCATTCTCCATATCTTTACAGTGTTTATGAACGGCCAGAGCCGCCTGTGCCTTGCGCAGATTTACCCATTATCGTCGCGTCAAGATTTGTTATTTTTCCAAAAGGATCAGCACGGAATTTTGTGCTTGCACTAAGTCCTTTAGATTGATGAAAATCACGTAATTGTTTTTCCAATTCTTTTTCGTCGCAGCCCGATACTTTCGCTGCGGCGGAAGCGCCTGCTTTTTCCAAATTCCCAAGCGAGGAACTACCTTTAGGATTCCCTAGAGCACCTAATGCAGCCTCTGCGGCATCCATCAATAAATGAATTTGTCCATGTTGGGCAAGCGCTTGAAAATGGTTAGTTATAGAATTTTTCCCTTTCTTAACTGACTGACCATTTACACCAGTGCTCTTAGTAGCCCCCTCTACACAAATACAAAGTCCATCCGCATGTTTAATACCACCCGGGTAATAAGCCCCATTATCTCCAGGCTGTTTAAAGCAATGATCTGGAACTACATG
>NZ_JBEONQ010000125.1:0-1903 GCF_040544445.1 Undibacterium sp. GrIS 1.8
TTTCATCTTGCCAGAAATGGCCGCTCCTTTCTCATCTATTTTGCGCTTCTCGCAATAAAATTACTCTCCGGTGTTTCGTTTTGCAAGAACCTCTTCTGTCATGGTTTGCCTCCGTTAATAGAACTACCTCCAATCGGTGGATTATCGGGATGATGGATACGCTCCCAAGTTGTACCGTCGAAGCGGGCGATGTCTTTGGAGCCGATAGACCACAGTACGCCATCTGCCGCGTCGATCACGTTGGCATCTTGTAATTCCGGCACCAATCCGGTGCGAACTTCTTTAATCGCAGTGCCATCATAAACATACAAACCAAGATTACTGGCAAGGTATATCCTGTCGTTGAACTTAGTCAGCGAATAAAATAGTTGGTTGTCGTCGATGCTGCTCAGATCTTTGAAACCATTGATCCAATTACCAAACAACAACGTACCATTAGTACCGCATATCCAGATTTTTTTATTGTCGTCAACATGGATCGCAGTCAGACGTTCTGTCGTTGGCAAGATAAGGGTAGACCATTGCTTTCCATCCCAGTGGTATAGCCTCCCCTCCAAACCGTATGCCCCTGGAATGCCGCCACAAATATAAATGTCATCTTCAGTTGCGCCATTGATATCTGCCAGCAGTAGCCGATCTTCGACCGTGGGCAATTGCAATATGCCATCATCCATATGCTCCCAATGGTTTGCCCCGAGTCGTTTATACACTTGCCCAGCACCACCCACCGCATATAGATGATCGCCTATCTGACGTAGCCTACGCATATAGCCCCAGCCTTTTGCATCGGTAGAATAAACTCCAGCGCCAGGAATTTTTTCAACTATTGGATTTCGTGAAGAACAAATAAACTCAATGCTCCCTTCATTAGATAATGCCAATAATTGCCATTCTGTGTCATCATTTTCAACGAAAATTTCTAGTCCAGCATTCCACCAATCAACATCATGCTTTGACCATAAATGATTCGCTTGAAAATCAAGAATGCATAACCGCGTATGTTGTGAATACGCGGGCATAGAATCGAGCGAACCAGATATGTATATACTATCTTTATCTAGCGCTTTTGCATTTGTGAATTCTAAATCGGCACTCATTTTTTCTTTCCTTTTCTTATACGGGTATCACGACTGGATTCGTGTGCTCCACCATCTTCTAATGTTGCCCTTGCCTCGCCCTTCGGCAAAGCCTGCGTAGTTCGCCCGTATTTATTTTTATCGACGCCCTTGAAAGCCTCATCCACTTTTCGCTTAATTTCATCTTTGCAATGAGGTTTAACTTTAGCAACCTCATCCGTGGAAATATCAAGTATCTCACCCATGGTCGCTAAGCCGTTCGGGCCGTTATCTGCGCGTAGACCCGCTGCCGCTATTTTTGGATCTGTACCTTCATGCGCCTGATTATGCTCACTACCATTTGTCTTACTGCCTCCACTTAAACAAATACTTGGTCCGTCATCTAAGGACGGCATACCTGGAATACGTGCCTGCGTATTTTTACGATTACCATACCGCAAAGCATAGTCCGGTACTATGTGATGGGCTTGCTGTCCCTTTGGACATTTTTGATCTTTGTAAGGTTTAATTCCACAATCATTATCGCCGCCACTTCCAACAACCTTGACCCCATCACCTGGAGGCGACGCATCATTCTTTTTGTCACTTTTCTTGGCCTCTTTCTTCGCGTCTTTCTTCCCTTCCGCTAGCTCACTTTTGACCGCATTCTTCTCTGCATTGAGTTCTGCTTTCGCTGCACTGGTCTCGGCTTTGACGGCGTTGATTTCTCCTTTTAATCCTGGAATCAATTTCGTGATTTTATCGATCTTGCTCATCACCATGCGTTGTGCATAGGCGCTTGCTAGCGCGACCATGTTGGGTAACTTGCCGCTGGTGGCAAATTCTGC
>NZ_JBEONQ010000126.1:0-1720 GCF_040544445.1 Undibacterium sp. GrIS 1.8
TTTGATTCTTGACATACTTTGCTCTCCAAAATGATCCAGTCTGGACAGTGCATGAAATTATTTGCTGTTCATAGATGGTAGCGTTGGACGCTTACGATATTTCCAAACACCTTTGACCTTAATATAGGTTTCATCCATACGCCAGCTTGTGCCAACTTGTCGCTTATGTTGGCGAAATACTTTCTCCAACATGGGCAGGAACCGGATCGACCACCGGTTGATGGATGAATGATCGACAAAGACACCTCGCTCTTCCATCATTTCCTCAATATGCCGATAGCTCAACGGGTACGCTGCATACCAACGGATACAAACTAAAATCACTTCTAATGGAAAGCGCAGTCGCTTCGTCGTTAGCATCTTTACCCCCGCATTTTGAAAACGCAAAACTCTACACTAATGCTATGGTCGCTTACGTTAATGCGACAAAACCCTATTACAACGTCCGGCAATATCGCGATCGACGAAAATTGGGTAAAACGATTCTCGAAGGCTACGAAAATTGGCTTTTCCATGCGACATTTGTTAGTTTTGCACTCAATCAGCCGCATGTTTATTAAGATAAAGGCTTGCAATTATTAAGTACTTGCGCGTAAAGTGACAGTTTGGATGATTGCGAAAGACGGAGGAAGCTATGCATGCTGAAACGATAGACCATACGACCTTAACTAAACTGGCGGAAGCCGGTGCCGTACATAGTGCGCATGTGGTCGGACAAGAAGGTGGTTGGGGCATCCTCATCAAATATGGCAGGACCGAGCGTGCCTTGGCCGCTCAGCGCAGCCATCAGATCCGTATATTCCGCAAACTTGAAACCCTGGTCAATTATCTGAAAGATGTTGGCATCGCCCATTTTGACGTAGATGCTGCCAAGTATGAAACTTGCAGCCTGCCGTCCAGAACAAGGCCGGATCAGTCTGCAAAATTGAAGAATGCGCACAAGGCGGCTGAATATGACGAATTTTTCCGCCAGCGAGTGCAAAGTGCGATGGATGACACCCGCCCCCAGTTATCGACCGCAGATGCAAGACAGCGCATAGACGCCGCCCGCGCTATGCTGACTAGGGGCGAGGCGAAATCTTGAGGGTTGTTTGGAACCAGCAGGCGATTGACGATCGGATCGAGATCATGGCGCGGCGATCGGATTACGTCAGTATCGAGTCGGCCTTCCAGCATGACGACCAGATTGAGGCCAAAGGGGAAGCGCTGACTGGCATTGTGACATATAAGCGAGGGCGAATTAAGGGAACACGCGAGTATGTATTTTCGGATCAATACATCATGGTCTACGGAATCAATGCAGATGTAATTGAGATATTGAGCGTTGTTCCCACTGCGATAAATTGGACAAACAGTTCAAAGAAGATTAAGACGCTGCTATAAACTCTCGCCGCCAATTTGAATGTCAAATCGCCAAGGCAGCTCAACAGGAAATGACGACTGACTTGAGCAGTTATCTTGACGGGATAAAGCAATCGGTGTTAAACAGCGCAGAGAATTTTCCACTTCAATTGAAATTCAGCGTCCAGGAAATTATCGCCGATCCAATGGCCGTAAGGGCTTCTGTGAAGCTTTTTGTAAACGCCCCGCGCTGACAACTAGAAAATTTACGACGCTGTTTGACAGGACTGACGGTAACGAAGTCACCATCCGCACCAAAGGGGCCACTCCATGTGCTCATCGACAGCACAGGTTTGCAGGTCTTTGGGGCAGGACAATG
>NZ_JBEONQ010000127.1:0-1675 GCF_040544445.1 Undibacterium sp. GrIS 1.8
TTTTGCAGTGACGAATGACATTCTTTTTACCTTGCATGATGATGACGATGTTGTCTGATTCTAAAGTGAGGTTTTCTAGGACGTATTCGGTTTCTCGGTATTGGCTTAGGTCGCCGTGGGGATCGGCAATAGAGTGCCCCCATCCGAAACGTTCATTTCTTATGTTCCAATCTTGTCGCATAAATACTGTAGGTGGTTTTGATGTGATGATCGAACCATTCCATATTTTGATGGAATGCTGCGAATCCGTAGATACCCAAATACCTTCACCAGCTGGTGTTTTTTTTGATAAATATCGTCCCATCAAATTGACTGTTACGTTGCTACCCCTAATATCTATAAGTGCACTCTTTGGCACTGGCTGATCGGGTAAGCGAAATAACGGCCATGATTGAGATAGGTCTTGCGCAATACAATAGTGACCAGGGTCTCTTATCGCTACAGACCAGCCATTATTTATGTCTTTTAATTCAATACAAATATTCCCATCAGATTGAATGACGCTTTCTGCATAAACCTCTACGGAAAGCATTAAAGCACCTACAAGACAGATGCCTTTTAACATCAATATATTAAGCATATGTATTTTTAAATTCATGGCAAGATCGTTCCTTTAAATAGAGGATCGTCTTTTTTGAAGGGATCTCCTGCCTTGTGACCGGCACCATCATCCTTGTAACGAAGGAAATCTTTACGATCATCAGAACCCCTTATGGAATCATAACCGCCAAACTTTTTGTCTTTCAAGTTAAGTGTTTGTGGCGTCCCATTCAATCCCACAAACTGCAATTTCCATCCATCATCACCAAGCTGTTTGTTCAGCATATTGACCTTCTCGCTCGAGCTAGAGAATGCGTTCGTGTTACTGCTACTCTCTTTTGTCGCATTAAATTTCTTGAGTAAAGGCTCAAATTCTTCCCAGCTATGTGCGTTAGTCTTATTGCCCGACAGTGCAGTCATTCTATTAAACACCTGATGCTCCATCTCTAATGTTCGGGCTTCGTTATATTTCCAATTAGCACCACCAGTGTAGTCTCCGGTTTCTGGATCGTACTTACTAAAGTCTTCGTTATAGGTGTGATCCGGCGAGTGTAATTGCAAGGCATGTCCCCAGCCGCCATTGACTTGTATGGGTGTATTGTCGGCCTTGCGATGACCGTAAGTATCTTCGAAGGCATGCAGATATTCGCCGAACATGACGTCGCCTGCACAGTCACTACCCACTTCTCGCGCATTCTCGGCGGCGGACTTCAATAGCTGTAACTGTGCGTTGTCGTTCGTACCGTTGAGGTAGCGCGTGGCGGGATCTGAACTCACGTCGTCTCCCACACCTTGAGTGAAATGGTATTTAGATAGCCGATTCTGTTGCCCGGCATTGTCGAACAGGATGGTAGCAACGGTGCCGAGCAATGACGGTTTCGTTGGCTGTGTGTCAGGATTATCATCTACATATTGCGCACCAGTGGCAATGATGTAGGCGCGTTTAGCATCGACTCCGGCAGCACGCGCTAAGAAATACGTCATGTAGAAATGGATATCTTCTTCATACAAACCAAGCGGATCGATATTGATCAACGGATTGGAATTCACATAACTATACGGATTGATCCCACCCTCGATACCTATCGGGTCGGGTGTGCTGTACCTGCCCAGTTGCGGATCGTAATCGCGGTAA
>NZ_JBEONQ010000128.1:0-1467 GCF_040544445.1 Undibacterium sp. GrIS 1.8
CCGCCACCTGCTGCAATGACGGCGCCTGGGGCGGCTCCTATCCCGGTGAGTACCATTGCGCCACCGACAGCGGCGGTGCCGCCTCCGGTTAATGCTATGGTGCCGCCTTTGTCCATAGCGTCTGCTGCAAAGCCGTGCAGACTGTCTGATACGGTATTTTTGTAGTATTGAGCACCGGACTTAGTAGCGTCTAGTGCTTTGTCTATGAGACTTTTTTCGGCGGCGGTTTTTCTTGTTTGCTTGGTCTAAATTAAACTTCTAAGGTCAACTTTTAAATGGTTTTAATTTAGGTAACCGTTTATCCCAAGTTCCTCGAGAAAATAGCGTAATTGCTTTCTGTGAGGTATCTTGATCGTGAAATCCAGTTAGCGTAATTCCTAAATTCAGGAGAACAATAAAACCAAGATAAATAAAAGGTTGCTGATCTTCGCGAATTAACCTTTGAAGAACGACATCTTCTTGCTCGGTAAAAAGAAAAATATCTTTATATTTAACACCTTCCATTTGTCGTCCAAATCCTAGATGGATAAGACTCCCTTCATCCGCTGAATAAGCTGCATTCATGAATGAACGAAATTCAACGCGCTGTTTTAAAAAATTAGTACTTACGCTATCTGGAGCTCCCAGTAAAGTCTCAACATTTTTTTGCTTCATATCGAAACTCAATTCTCCCGCACCAATGTAGGGAAATAATTCAAAATCAGTTTTTACGTCCACGATTTTTCACTTTAAAAGGTTATTTTTTTCCAAGCATTTATAAAACTCAAGCATCTCCGACATAGCTTCATTGTATTTTTTGGGATCGTTAATTTCTTTAGCAACGCGTCTAACGTCACGAATTTCTGTAGCCATCGCATCTCGCCACTTTCCTGCTGAAATCAAATTTCCTATTGCCTCCCGATAATCCACTGAGCCAGGCATTTGTCCATTACTCGATGTTTTACCATGGTCTTTGGGATCCATCTGTATAGCTGGCCCATCTTTTGGATTTAGTGGGCTGACATCTTTCGCAGGCATATGATGCGAATCTTTGCCATCATTCACAGGTTTACTTGTCTTACTATGTGCGCCACCTCGATAGGGACCTTTTCCGCTACCTTGACGTAAATGATCGCACGGGCCAGCCTGTTGCTTGATAACCTTGACCCCATCACCGGGAGGCGACGCATCATTCTTTTTGTCACTTTTCTTAGCCTCTTTCTTGGCCTCTTTCTTCCCTTCCGCTAGCTCACTCTTGACCGCATTCTTCTCTGCATTGAGTTCTGCTTTCGCTGCATTGGTCTCGGCTTTGACGGCGTTGATTTCTCCTTTTACGCCTGGAATCAATTTGGTGATTTTATCGATCTTGCTCATCACCATGCGTTGTGCATAGGCGCTTGCTAGCGCGACCATGTTGGGTAACTTGCCGCTGGTGGCAAATTCTGCTGACGCATCTAGTCCGCTGGCGGTAGATTCTACAATGCCACC
>NZ_JBEONQ010000129.1:0-1403 GCF_040544445.1 Undibacterium sp. GrIS 1.8
TTCATCTTGCCAGAAATGGCCGCTCCTTTCTCATCTATTTTGCGCTTCTCGCAATAAAATTACTCTCCGGTGTTTCGTTTTGCAAGAACCTCTTATTTCATATTAATAAATAATGTCCGAAAGCCTAGTGGTGCAGTCTTGTCTACAAATTGCTATTAATTTGAGCAGGTTATCGACGCGCACTCAATGATGTCAGGAGAATCTCTCACGATTCAAACTTTACCTGCGTTGTGCGTTGCCTCTGCCAGTGACTGCAGAACGTGAGCGAGAAGTTTTAATGTCTTCGCGATCACCCGAGACTATTTAGTCAAGTCGCAAAAGCACTAGGGCTAGCCTAAACGAGATGACAAGTTTCTGATAGCAACGCTAAAATTGACTACCCGCATCTGGATTTACAATAACTTCGGTGATGTTAAATTTAATTAGGCCTTTGCTGCTGGATGGCGTGCCAGGGAGCGACCATTCATTTGTCTATGTGCAAACAGCGAGAAGTATTGCACGCTGTTTGACACTGCACGCTGTTTGACACTTGAGTGGATGATTCGCCCGAAACCGGCTGGTCAATAGGCCTAATTTGAGTTTGAGATGGCGGACACTTCTCCAAACATAACTGCGATCGCATTTGCTGTCTCATCGGCGGGAATAAAGCACCGGTAAAATCTTAATAAGGTTCTTTCTAAACAAATCTCAGCGCAACTCCCATAGCGATTTTCTGTTCGCTCACAAAACGCATGAAGACAATTCTGCAGATCGTGGTGATATCCCCTTGTGCATTTCCATACAACAGCAGACTCGTTTTTTTGGCGAGGGCATGCCTCCAAAGCGCATGCTGGCGGCTCGAATACTGAATAAGGTTTCGCTCGGAAGCGCAGTCAGCAACGATGTCATCTCTCCGCTTAATAATGGCATCTCTCGTCACTTGGTCACCGAATCAGTCATTCTTCCTGAATTTGTGCCATTCAATAATTGATAGTGGCGTCCAACTAGAAACACTTTATAGCGATATCGTGATAAACCAAGAGGCTATTCATGGTCAAATTCAGATGCAAAAATGCCCAAACTTGAAATTCAAGATTTGGGCATTTGTTGGGAGTTTTTAGTTTACGACTTTAATGTTCAGTTGACGATTTTAATTGCCAAGAATATTTGCTTCCTAAGACACAAACTAATTATTCCACCGTTACGCTCTTAGCCAAATTCCGAGGCTTATCGACGTCCGTTCCACGTGCCAGCGCAGTGTGATACGCCAGCAATTGCAGCGGTACAGTATGCAATATCGGTGACAACATGCCGTAATGTTCCGGCAAACGGATGACGTGTACGCCTTCGCTTGAGGCAATGCGGGAATCTGCGTCGGCGAAGACGTACAGCTCGCCGCCACGGGCGCGGACTTCTTGCATGTT
>NZ_JBEONQ010000130.1:0-1322 GCF_040544445.1 Undibacterium sp. GrIS 1.8
GAAAATTAAGCCAGCTCTCCTGAATCACACCTTTGAACGAAAATCGATAAAAATCACGAAATCTGCTCGCTATCTGGGGTTTATGGAGGGCTTACTTCCCACGCGTATAGCTACCGCTGTATTCGTAGACTTCGAGATCGAGTACATCGCCTTGCTGGTTGCTGGTGGGCAAGCTGGCGTGTTGGGGGGTGGGATTTTTAAAGTCAAAACTGGTGAGTACGACACTACCTGGGACGATGCGTCTTACCGGGGTCCAGTCACCTATGGCGTCGTCTTCTTGTGAGCCGGCGGCGCGTTGGAAGGGGATTTCTGCGGTGAAACCGTCGATTTGAGATTTTAATGACTGATTGTAGGAATATTTGATCTAATGCCTGCATTGCGGCATTGAGAGGCCAGCCTACAAATTACGCGAATCAATAAATTCCAGAGGCGTAGAATCCCATGTATCACAATCATAAAAAGTACCATAGACAGGTTCTGCTTTGTACGATTTATTTGGTAAGTCTCGACTAACTGAAATTCGCGCAAGCAGCTTGTCTCTCATGTTTTGAATATCGCGAAACTCGAACTCATCACCATCCTGATATTCCGATGAGAAGCGATACGGATTAATAAGTCTGCGATTTTCAGTACCGTCAGGGTTGAGTACCAACAAATTATCGGAGCCATATTTGCTTGGGCTTTGTTCAACAACTAAGTATTTCATATCGGGAGTAACCTTAATGGAGCGGGTTTCAATTGGGTCGCATTGTCTTGTGTAAGTCACTCCATTGACTTCCCATAAGTAGTGATTTGGCAGATATTCCGGTTTAAAAAGATCCATATCTGAGATGCCAACAGGATCTTCCCCTGGAGTTAACTTGAAACCATTTTTGGAAACAACCACAAAAAATTCGATCATTTTATTACCTAAGGTAGATTAGTAACATTTACGACTCGCACAAATTCCTTTGCACCAGTTCTTGGCAAATCTAAGAAATATTGTTGACCACCGCCTGTGAGCGAACCTTGCGGGCCAGCGATTCCTTCTAGTGTTCTAAAAGGTTTTACGACTTCAAATTCAACAACTTTTGGAATACCATTTGGCTTCCAATCAGGATTGATCGCTAACTTATCAAGTGCTTCAGTTTGACTACTAAATTTGTCTGTGGTTCCCCATCCGCCGACACCATAAGGATCTGTCGGATCACGTAACTTAGCTAATTGGTCTTTATCCATTGCCATTTCAAATCTCTCACCCGGAGCCATGTCTCTTTCAGTAACGGTGGTGCCTTCTTTAAACGGTGCAGTTTCTCTTGTTGCACGTTTTTTATCGATCAGTT
>NZ_JBEONQ010000131.1:0-1292 GCF_040544445.1 Undibacterium sp. GrIS 1.8
TTGCAGGTGTGCCGTTCGCCTCCATGGCTTTGTCGAAAAACCGTCTGGCTGCTGCCTTGTCCCGCTTGGGGGTCAAGAGAAAATCAATCGTCTTGCCTTCCTTGTCCACTGCACGATAGAGGTATTTCCAGGCGCCTTTGACCTTGATATAAGTCTCGTCCATCCGCCAGCTTCCACCGACCGGGTGCTTGTGCTTTCTGAATATCTTTTCCAGTAACGGCAGAAGTCGAATCGCCCAGCGGCTGACCGCTGAATGATCAACGAATACACCACGCTCCGCCATCATTTCTTCGACATGGCGAAGACTCAGCGGGTAGGCTGCGTACCAGCGCACGCAGGTCAGCATTACTTCAAGCGGATAATGCATTCGTTTGAGTACCTTGCGTAGCTCGTCTATCATTACATGAATCACAAATTTTGTCGGATCGGCAGTCTAACAGAGACGGCTTATTGCGACAGAACCCACGATACTCTGTGATTTAACGCAGGGACTCAAGATGGGTTCGCCAGGTGCTTACTTTTAATGGAGTCACTGACACGGTCATCGATTACTTTCTTCATATCTTTTCCGTCGACTCGTATTTAAAATTGATGCGATTGCAACTGTTTTAATAGCAAATAGAACAGAATAATAATGTTTTTCTTCATGTGACATTAAGTCGATAAACACCTGCAGCTTACGACAAAGTAATCCATTTTTTTACCAAGAACGTCTGAATCCCAGCGAAACTAAATGGTGATCAAACTCATCGCTCAATACTGTCAAGAAGTGGCAGAAAAAAAGTGAGAGTATTGAGCAAAACTGTAATCACACTTTTTAAGTCTTAGATTCAGAAAGGGTTGCAGACTGTCTGAATTGTCGCAAACGGGATTGTCAAAATGCAGAAATGTAGAGTAGGTAGCGATTACAAGTTAGAGATTTAAAAGAAATGTATGTAACGAGGCGCAATCGAATCCGCAAAAAATTCTTTATGGCGGGTGAAAAACAATTCGAAGTATTTTAATGGGCAATCCTTTAAGAAACCTTGAAATTAGCAATTTCATGTTGCAAGGTCTCCGCCTGCTGTGTCAACGCACCAGATGCGGCTGTCGTTTGCTCTACTAGTGCTGCATTTTGTTGCGTGTCTTCGTCTAACGCATGAACCGCTGCCGCCACCTGAGTGACCCCCAAGGCTTGTTCACGTGAGGCAGATGAAATATCGCTAAGATAAACATTAATTTGTTTGGCATTAGTCACCATCGTGGTCATTGTGGTACCCGCTTGCTCGACCACTTTGGTACCGCTGGCAATT
>NZ_JBEONQ010000132.1:0-1250 GCF_040544445.1 Undibacterium sp. GrIS 1.8
TTGATCTGGAGATCGTGACGCCATGACGGGTGCTGATCTGTTCTATCCGATAGAGTGGCAGATGATCCAGATATTTTTGAATCACTACCCACGCATGTAAGCTGGGTGTCGCTAAACCACCGTCAATGATCGCCGCCGGTATTGCTGCAGCGGTGATGGTTTCGCAATGACGGCAGGCATATTGTGGCCGGATATGCCGTTGTACAAAGAACCGTGCTGGTTCAACATCAAGCTGCTCGGTGATATCCTCGCCGATCTTCACTAAGGTATGACCACAAGCACCACATGCGCAAGAATCAGGTTCGTGACGCTGTTCTACACGTGGCAATTCGGCAGGGAGTGGCTTACGTCCGGTTGGCTTTGCTTTGACGCGCGGTGTGGAAGAGAGTTGTTCCAGTTCCGCCTGCATGGCGTTGAGATCGGTTTCTTGCGTCTCATTAAAGAGGTCACGTTGTTGCGCCGTGAAGGCTTCTGATGTGCTGCAGAATTTAATCCGTTTGTGGTACGCCAGTTCTAAAGTAAGTGCCTTGATCTTGGTGTCTTTGAGATGGATTTCCTGGCGTTGCCGGGCAACGAGATCAGCTTGTTCTTGAAGACGCTGTGCTTCTTGTGCCCAGACTACTACCTGTGCGGCCAGTGCTTCGGGCGTGGCCGTGTGGGGATTAAATTGAGTGAGGGCTTTGGCGAGGTCCATGTAGTAAGTTTACATAGACTGGGTGATGTTTACAATCAAAAAAGTGATGTGTCGTCATTTTTTGATGCTATCCGTGCCGATCAGACGTGCCAGTGTGCAGGTGCCGGTGCAGATAATCTTTGCCAGTCAACGCCTTTGATGAGCCAATCCCATTGGTCTTGTGTCATCACCCAGCAGCGATCATCTGCACGAGGCCAGACAAACGCACCACGGTGTAAGCGGCGCTGACAACACCATACGCCAGTACCATCCCAGATGAGCAACTTCAAGCGTGTTTTAGAACGATTGCTAAACGCATAGGCGGTGCCATCGCAAGGCGTCGTACCCAAACTGGTTTGTATCCATTGCGACAAGCTCTCCATGCCACGACGCATGTCCACAGATTCTATGACGCAAAAAATCTGACCGGGTGCCATCATACTAATTGATTGAGTAATTGACCAAGCCAGGTGGTCTGCATATTAGCAGGTAGCGAGAGTTGCCACCCAGAGTCATGGCGTAACACGATGGGCGGCAAATTTGAAGCGGCTGGTGGGCTAGGTTGAACAACAATCGG
>NZ_JBEONQ010000133.1:0-1239 GCF_040544445.1 Undibacterium sp. GrIS 1.8
GAGACCTTTGCATGACAGCCTTAATCAGAGCCGTTTCAGCAAAGGTTGAATTTTTAAAAAATAAAATGATGCTTTTTTAGTGATTTTGTCTTCAGCAATCATTTTTTTACTGTTTTCCCATCAAAGTGAGGGCGATTTGCCCTCATTGCCGTTTTTTAGGCGCAACTCTCCTGACCGCTCTGTAAATCGCGTTGAATCGCCACCCCGCGTTTGAGATTGTAGGCGATGCACATTAGCCCAAATCGCGTGTAATTACGTGCCAAACCGAGGTATCTGGCTTGCCCCATTCCGTAGTGCAGTTTGAGTACGCCAAACACACGCTCAACAATGCTGCGTATCCCCGAGTGTTGCCGGTTGCGTTTCTTTTGTTGATCGGTCAATGGCGTGTTGCGGTAGGCTCTTTCTAAAATGCAGTTCTTCGTTCTGGTTTCTGCCAGTAAGGCATCATGCTTGGCGCTCTTGTAGGCACTGTCTGCATACACCGCCGATTCTGTCCCTAAGAGTAAGGGTGCTAAACATTGAGAATCATGGACGTTACCGGCGGTGAATGCACTGGCTTTGATAAAGCCATCTTCTTCCACCGCGATATGCGCTTTATAGCCGTAGGTGGTTTTTTGTTTGCCCTCTGAGCTGGCCTTGACGTTATAGGCCGCTTCGCTATCTTGCGTGTTCCTGCCATTCACACCTTTGTTCGGCCGGTTCTGTTTGGCCTGGATGACGCTGGCGTCGACAATGCTGATTTCTCCTGCCTTGATATAGAGCTGCCGGCTGGTGAGTTGATCGTTGATCTCTTTGAGCAGCGCTTCCCATAGACCTCCAATCAGTTTTTGGCGAAAGCGCCACAGCGTGCTGTGGTCCGGTACATTCTCGCTAATATCCAAGCCGACAAATCGACGAAACAATAAATCCCGCGCCAGTTGCTTTTCTAGTTGCGGATCAGAGAGCGTGTACCACGACTGCAATAGCAGCGCTTTGAACATCATCAATGGCGGCCAGGCTTTCTCGCCTCTGGCTTTGCTGTGGATGCCATTCAATTGCGCTTCCAGCGGCAACCAGTTGATCAGGGCATGCACATCATCGAGTTCGGTGACCGCTTTATGCTCCACGATTAAGGCATCACCCAGACTGCGTTGTTTGATATTTTTCCACGCCATGATTGCCACTCTTTAAATTTATCCTGTTGCTATTGTCTCATTTGAGGTAAACACTCTGCTTGGCTTTTTATCGTGCAAAGATCTC
>NZ_JBEONQ010000134.1:0-1238 GCF_040544445.1 Undibacterium sp. GrIS 1.8
TCATCTTGCCAGAAATGGCCGCTCCTTTCTCATCTATTTTGCGCTTCTCGCAATAAAATTACTCTCCGGTGTTTCGTTTTGCAAGAACCTCATTATTCATATCAGTATTTGTACGTTGAAGCTATAAAGTCGGATTCAAGCTTGAGGATAAATTTTTATTTGATCTAAAATAATTGTATGGAGAATATGCGTACGTTCATACAATATAAAAACGTTCCGTTATTCAAAGGATACCTAAAAGATAGAAAGTAAATTTGACGCTCCGTAAAGTACAATTTTCTTTGTATTTACTCAACTTGTCTTTAGTGGGCTAGAACAATAATGATCTTGTTTTTAGATTTTGATGGTGTTTTGCACCCAGAACCCTGCTACCAAGAGGCGCAGTTATTCTGCCACTTGCCGCGACTAGAAAATGTCTTAAGAGATTTCCCTGATGTGCATATTGTTATTTCCAGCACATGGAGAGATAAACGTTCAATCACTGAACTCAAAGCATTCTTCTCCGAGGATATTGCCGACCGGATCATCGGTACGACTCCAGCCTGGAGAGAAATCCCAGAGATTATGGATACGATTGGCTATCAACGACATGCGGAGATTGAGGGTTGGTTGAGACAATCTGGTCGGCCATGGATAAACTGGCTGGCAATTGATGATAAACCCTATCTTTTCAAGCCGTTTCTAAAAAATCTGATTAAAACCGATTCACTGACAGGCTTCGATGATCAAGCCGAAGAGCGGTTAAGGCGTCATCTCGCAGTAGCCTCGCGTCCATGCTAAACACTTACACGCTACGTAGTGTGACTCTAGCAGAAGCTAATATAGTTGCTTCCTATCGCTACTATCGGGAACAAGAAAACCAAGACGACAAGGCTGCTTATATGTTCTGGCTTAGTCACGCTATCGGTGATGGCCGCTACATCGGACTATTGGCCGAGAGTAACGGTAAGATAGTCGCCAGTGCAGGTATGACGTTACTTGATTGGGGGCCGACACGCGGCGATCCTAATCCCTACCGCGCCAGAATCGTGAATGTCTACACGGAACCGGCGATGCGTCGTCAAGGAATCGCCAGAGTCCTAGTTGAACGATTGCTGACACTTGGGGAGCAACGCGGCGTTGGTGCACTTCAAACTCGAAAAACGGTGATGTTACGATGCGGCCTCAATTTTACTGATCGCCCCGATGCCCAACAAACACAACGACGATCGGCGTCATCATATACCTAAGATGTCGTT
>NZ_JBEONQ010000135.1:0-1224 GCF_040544445.1 Undibacterium sp. GrIS 1.8
CGCCCGATTGGCCAGAAGAAATGCAGCGTATCGCCGATCAATTCAGTCAGGAAAACCCAACGATCAAAGTTGATGTGCAGTTTATGATCGGTGATTCTGTTGAAGAAAATCTCAAACCAAAAATCGCTGCAAATCATTTGCCCGATATTATTTCTATCAATCCTAACGCCTACGCTGCCAGACTCGCAGATCAAGGAATTTTGATTGACCTTGGTGAGACTGCCTCGTGGAATAATATGCTGGACTCATTAAAACCCGACTGGACATCATCCAAACGGCATTACTACGGTATTTCTGGCGGCGTCGCTGCGACCTTGATGTACTACAACCGGGAGATGTTTGCAAAAGCGGGTATCAGTAAACCCCCTGGTAATTTTGAAGAATTTTTAGAGGTGTGCGAGCGCTTAAAAAAAGCGGGTTTTATCCCTATCATGTGGAATGGCGGATTCCCGAATATGCTAGGTAATGGGCCGTTTAGTTTTGGCTTTGCAAATAATGTCGTCGCCAAAAATCCTGACTGGAAAAACAAAATCGCCCACGGTATGTTGGATTTGAATACGCCAGAAGTCGCGGAAATATTTGAACGGATCAAGCTGGTCGCAGATCGTGGTTACGTCCAGCCCGGCTATATGAATACTAATTATGATGATGGCATTAAGCTTTTTACTGAGGGTAAAACAGCGATGGCTTTTCATGGCACCTGGGCGGCTGGCTTATTAATGCATGGCAAGGGCTTTACCACTGGGATTTTTATCCCGCCTTGGAACGATGCTGATCAGACCGTGGTACCCGTGATTGGTAATGAGACAGGGTTTGCCGTATGCGACACACCCAACAAGCAGGCGGCGCTGAAGTTTTTAGATTTTATGAATGGTAAGGGATATGCTATTCAGCAGAATAAGCGCCAGAATATTTCTCTATTTAAGAAAACCGAAGGCAAGATTGTTAGTGATCCGCAAATTCTGGATTACATCGCCAAGGTGAGTCAGTATCCGCTGACAGCAAATCCTTATTATTCGTCCTTACCTGCAGAGACAATAGAAATCTTGCATCCCTTGTTGTTAGGTGTATTGTTTGGTAAGAAAACACCGCAAGAGGCAGCGTACGCATTAGATGCCTCCGTCAAAGATGAAGCCAAGAAAAATGATTAATAGTGCGATGTTACGTTCAGATTGAGGCATTTAGATAAAGTGTATTTTTCTTTAAAATAAGAGGAAAAATGGG
>NZ_JBEONQ010000136.1:0-1216 GCF_040544445.1 Undibacterium sp. GrIS 1.8
GCTGTGGCATTTACAATCACATCACATTTTGGCTTGTACTGACAAAAATCCGATTCCTGACGCACACTACTTTGGTTCATTTCACCGAAGAACGCATCGACCTCACATAACGGCGCTTGTTCATCCGCGTATTCCAGCGTGCCGGACGCGAAACTCAAGGTCTGTCGCAGGCCAATGACATGAAAGACTTGCTCGTGTTGATCAAGTCCTTCAAAGGCCTGCGCCGGAAAGGGGGTGTGGTTACGAAATTCCATCGTGGCTTGACTTAATTAATATCGACATCTTTGCCACTGATTTGTACCGGCCCTGTGGCTTCAAAATTAAATTGGCTGCCATTGATGATGATAGTGCCATCGGATTTCATCACCAGACTGGCTTTGCCGACGGTGAGAGACAATTCTTCACCAGCAGTCATTGATATTTTTTGTCCTACTTTGGTCATTTGATTCATGCCCACCACCGTCGACATGATCAGGCCTACATTGAGGCTATACCCCATACCCACGTTGTCCATCCGACCCATGCCGACGTTTTGCATATAGGCCATGCCGATGGTTTCTGTTTTCATTCTTGCGACGTTGATCGACCAGTTTTTGCCGATACTGTCTTTTTCGTTTTTAGCGATCGTTTTTGTGCGGTTACCGCCAATACTGATGGTCTCGTTCTTGCCGACATCCTCAGTCCGGTGATCACCTATGCTGATGGTCTCGTTGTGATCCACCCTTTCTTTGCGGTTGTTGTGGACAGTGATGGTTTCATCGTTGTCGACGGTTTCAGTGCGGTCATGTTTGATGTGGCTGGTTTCGTCATGGTCAATGGTTTTACGTCGGTCGTGACCGACCCATTTGTCTTCATCGTGTTCGACTTCGGTGAGTTGGTCTTTTTCTGCATGGAGCCAGAGTTGTTCTGCGCCTTTTTTATCTTCAAAGCGAATGGCGTTGGCGGTGTCGTAGCTGCCGCCTGGGGTGGATCGGCTTAAGATGCCACTTTGGGTTTTGTTGGCAGGTAGGGTCCAGGCGGGCATGGTGGCGGCGTTGGGTACCATGCCGGTGATGATGGGTCGGTCTGGGTTGCCGTCTAAAAATTGAACGATGACTTCGGTACCGATCCTGGGAATGGAGGTCATGCCAAAGTTGCTGCCTGACCAGGCGCTGGCAACCCGGATCCAGGCGGAGCTTTTTTCATCATAGCGGCCAATGCGATCCCAGTGGAACTG
>NZ_JBEONQ010000137.1:0-1211 GCF_040544445.1 Undibacterium sp. GrIS 1.8
TACGACACCGCCAACGCCATTCGCTTTGAAGATAAAAAAGGCGCAGAACAACTCTGGCTCCATGCAGAAAAAGACCAACTCACCGAAGTCGAACATGATGAAGACAAATGGGTCGGTCACGACCGGCGCAAAACCATTGACCATGACGAAACCAGCCACATCAAACATGACCGCACTGAAACCGTCGACAACGATGAAACCATCACTGTCCATAACAACCGCAAAGAAAGGGTGGATCACAACGAGACCATCAGCATAGGTGATCACCGGACTGAGGATGTCGGCAAGAACGAGACCATCAGTATTGGAGGTAACCGCACAAAAACGATCGCTAAAAACGAAAAAGACAGTATCGGCAAAAACTGGTCGATCAACGTCGCAAGAATGAAGACCGAAACCATCGGCATGGCCTATATGCAAAACGTCGGCATGGGTCGGATGGACAACGTGGGTATGGGGTATAGCCTCAATGTAGGCCTGATCATGTCTACCATTGTGGGCATGAATCAAATGACCAAGGTGGGTAAAACAGTCTCCATTTCGGCCGGTGACAAGATAGAACTACTCTGCGGGAAATCCAAGTTCGTCCTGACGCCGGAAGCGATCTATATCGATAGTCCAGAAGTGCATATTAAGAGCGGTAATAAAGTTCATATTGACGGCCCGGATGACGTCTTGCTCAATTCTGGCGGTGCCAAGAGTGCGCCTGCTGGCGATTCAGGAGACGCCAAATGAAGTCATTTAAAAAGGATGAAAACTGGGTAAGCAATGGCTGCATGCTCCAACAGAATCACGTCTATGACCGTCATTAACAACCACAGCGGCGTCCCGCATTTCTGGTTGGAAAAGAGTGGCCCTGAAGGCGAGCCACTGGATATTCTGATCGTGCGCGCCACCTTTGATTTTGCCGCCGATGGCAAGGCGGTCACTTTGGCAGCGCGGCAAAGTCCGATTAATTTTGGTGATACTTTTGCGGGCCCCGTAGAAACAAATCCTTTGCATGCCGTCGTGATAGAAGACGGCGATTTGCTACCGTACAAACCAGGCACTGACATCTTGGTGCTAGGCCACGCGCATGCTCCCAATCATCAAGCGCACACCGACTGGCTGGCGGGCATACGCGTGGGAAAGCAAAAGAAAATGCTGCATCTGTATGGGCCACGGCAATTTCGCAAAAACCTGCTGGGCTGGAGCCGGGATACTCCTACGCC
>NZ_JBEONQ010000138.1:0-1202 GCF_040544445.1 Undibacterium sp. GrIS 1.8
CGGATGACGTGTACGCCTTCGCTTGAGGCAATGCGGGAATCTGCGTCGGCGAAGACGTACAGCTCGCCGCCACGGGCGCGGACTTCTTGCATGTTGGATTTTAATTTTTCTAGCAGCGCGTCTTTTGGTGCGACTGTGACGACCGGCATGTCTTTGGTCACTAAGGCTAACGGGCCGTGTTTGAGTTCTCCTGCGGGGTAGGCCTCTGCATGGATGTAGGAAATTTCTTTCAGCTTTAATGCGCCTTCCAAAGCGATTGGGTAGTGCATGCCGCGGCCTAAGAATAAGGCGTTTTCTTTGCGGGCAAATTCTTCTGACCAGGCGATGATTTGTGGTTCTAAAGCTAGCACCGCAGTGATCGCTACAGGTAAGTGGCGCAGGGCTTTGATGTGTTCTGCTTCTTGCTCATCGCTGAGTCTGTCTTTGCTTTGCGCCAGTGTCAGTGCCAACAAGAATAGCGCTGCCAATTGGGTGGTGAAGGCTTTGGTCGATGCGACGCCGACCTCTACTCCGGCGCGAGTGATATAGGCCAGAGCGCATTCGCGCACCATGGCGCTGGTGCTGACGTTGCAGATTGTCAGCGTGTGTTCCATCCCCAGACTACGCGCATGTTTGAGTGCTGCTAAGGTGTCGGCGGTCTCTCCGCTTTGTGAAATAGTGACGACCAGGCTGTTGGGGTTGGGTACGCTGTCGCGGTAGCGATATTCGCTGGCGATTTCTACATTGACCGGGACTTTGGCGATGGATTCTATCCAGTATTTTGCGGTCAAGCCTGCGTAGTAGCTGGTTCCACACGCGAGGATCAGAACGTTGTCGATTTGTTTAAAAACCTTGTACGCCTTGTCGCCAAACAGCTCTGGCATGATGGCTGTGACACCTTCCAATGTGTCGCCCAGTGCGCGTGGTTGCTCGAAAATTTCTTTCTGCATGTAATGACGATACGGACCTAATTCTGCCTGACCGGTATGCGCATGCACGGTACGGACCTCGCGTTGTACTTGCTTGCCGTTGGTATCTACAATCCAGACTTTTTGTAGTTGCAGATCAACGACGTCGCCTTCTTCCAGATAAATAATCTGGTCGGTTGTACCTGCCAATGCCATTGCATCGGAGGCTAGAAAGTTTTCTCCTTGGCCTACCCCGACGATTAATGGGGAACCTTGGCGCGCACCGACTACGCGGTGGGGTTCGTCGCGGCAAAA
>NZ_JBEONQ010000139.1:0-1175 GCF_040544445.1 Undibacterium sp. GrIS 1.8
TTGACGTGCGGGAAGGGCAAAGTATTGGTCGAGGCAAAAAAACGCCTCATTTATCAATTCTGTGGAACTTTAGCTCCGTTTGTGCAAAAACACCCTTTATAACGACGTCTTTATGTTGTTTCAAATCTTCGGATCGAACACGATTAAAAATTCCAACTTGCTTCAACGCAAGGTCTGAATAACTGCTATGGAGTTCAAGTAGGACTGAATTGAGAGCGGTCGCGTCCATCAGCTGCTTTTGTATTTTGCCAAGTTCATTTTCAGCATTTTTATATTCCAACTGCTTTGCTGCTAACTTTTCTTCAATATCGTTGATTGATTCTTCTACTGAGGTGTAGCCTGTAGGAGGAACCTCGACTTCCACTTTGATTGTTTCTTGTATTGATTTCTTCTCTTGGCATCAGCTAATTGGCCTTCTAACGCTTTGACTTCATCGCGAGTTGCGTTGAGCATGCGAGTAATATTACTTTCACTGTCTTGAATGTCACGCATTCTAGTGATTGAGTTTTCAAGATTGATACTTTTCAGTTCTAAGTCTTTTTCAACTTGTGACTTTTCTAGTCTGGTTTGCGACAAATTCCGTTCTAAGCCCTTAAGTTTTTCCTGCATGCTAACGAGTTCTTCTCGGTTTTCTTCCAAGATATTATCGCCATCCCGTTTAGCTATTATCAAATCCACTAATGCTTTAACTTGTGATCTCGTTAGTTTTTTATCTTGAACGAGGTTATCTCGAATGTCATCAAGCTCATCTTTTGATAATCGGTTTAATTGCATTAAGGTTGAAACAGGCAGTCTTTCAAAAACAGGATCTTCTTTAAGAAAATGATTTGATAACTGCATCATTTGATAACCCCATGTTTTTTTCTTGCCGAAGCGTTTATCACAAATTAGTTGGAATAATTCACTTACTCGATTAACAAAGCATTCTGCCCCTAATGCATTATGGATATGTAGTAAGTTGCGCCCAATCTCGATAGCGCTCATTTTTATCTTAGCTTCTTCATTATCGATTTGTGTTGCATAACTTTCAAGCGATGACAAAATCTCTTTTGGTATCTGCATGGCTAAATCATCCGGTAATACCCCCCTGTGTCAGACTAGTTGTCGCCTCTAAAATTTAGAAATAAATTCTTAAACCAGAGGCAGCAATGAACTTAACGTATTCTTCCGCATTT
>NZ_JBEONQ010000140.1:0-1171 GCF_040544445.1 Undibacterium sp. GrIS 1.8
ATACGCGTGGGAAAGCAAAAGAAAATGCTGCATCTGTATGGGCCACGGCAATTTCGCAAAAACCTGCTGGGCTGGAGCCGGGATACTCCTACGCCGGTGCGGCGTGTCGCGCTCGACTATCGTCTGGCTTACGGCGGCTGTATCAATATCCCCGCTGAACTATCCGCAGATCAAGAGCCGGATACGGTCAAGCATCCCGCTAACCCCGCAGGTTGCGGCTGGTTACCCGATAGCGGCGCACTCAAGCATCTCGCTAAACCAGCCCGGCGCTATATCGATAATTGGATTTCGGCACAAAAGTTACTGCCAGCGCCGCAGATCGAAGCGGTTGCTATACCGATCACGCAGCCATATCAAAATTGTGCCCCAGAAGGGTTAAGCCCGCTGGCACGTTGGTGGTCGCCACGCGTCGGCTTTCAAGGCAAATACGATGAAGCATGGCGCAACAGCCGCGCACCTTTGTTGCCGCTCGATTTCGATACGCGCTACTACCAAAGTGCGGCACCCGAGATGGTCGCCATCCCGCATTTGCGTGGCGATGAAAGCGTGAGCTTAATTGGTCTATTAGCCGAAAGAGGAGATATGCAATTACCCGGCTGGAACATCGTCGTCGCCATCCAACACACTAGCGGCGCACGCAGCGTCAGCCTGCCGCTACTTGATACGGTGCGCTTTGATCTCGATACCAGACAAGTCGTACTGGTCTGGCGCAGCCACTTTAAGCGCGACGATCCTGTGACAGAGATTTCTCTGGCGGTCACTAAGGCCAAGATCACCGGTGAGACGATTGGCAGCAGCACTGACACCGGCAAGAGCCGATCATGAGCGGCGCAGTACTCAAACTTTCGGACCCGAAAGGGTCTGATCCCAAAGGCAATTCTGCGCTGGGTAATCTCAGCGACAGTAAGATCGCACAGGGTTTGCAATTATCCGAAGATCAAAAACGCATCAAGGAATTAGAAAAGAATATCGCCGACCTTGAAAAACTCAACGCAGAAAAAGACAAGCAGGCCAGCGCCAACAAAAAAACAGCGCCCGGCAAAACTCGTCACGTCGCCCACGCCAAAGGCTGGAACGCCATTTGCACTGAGCCTGATCTGTGTAAAGTCGGCAAAGACATCATCGCCTTCGACAGTTTTGCCACGCTAGACAATCAGCATCAAGCCTCACC
>NZ_JBEONQ010000141.1:0-1158 GCF_040544445.1 Undibacterium sp. GrIS 1.8
TTCTTCTCCAGAACAGGCAGGTAATGCCAGGGATCACAAATCAACTGGTCACGACTGAATTGACGGGCATGGGCGGCAATCACTTCGCCCTGTGCGACGACCCGCACCAGATTTGCTGTCGTGCGAACAGATACCGCCTGCCCGGCAAACCGCGCTGGCACACTGTACTTATTCCGGTCTACTTTCACTAGACAAGTGGACGAGGCACGCATCATTTTTTCTACATAGCCATCAAAGTGCGCGCTGACAGGTCGAAGCAAAGGCTGCTCATCAGCATAACAGTCTGCAATGGTGCGCTGACTTTGTGTCGGGTGCATACGTTGCGCTAATTCCTGGCAGCGGGTTGTGAGCCACGCATTTAAATCCGCAAAGGAAGCAAAGCGGGCCAACGGGGTAAACAGCCATTCCCGTACATTGCCAACTTGATTCTCGACCTGACCTTTCTCCCAACCAGAAGCAGGAGTGCAGGCCACTGGTTCAAACAGATAATGATTGGCCAGCGTTAAAAAGCGCCGGTTAAATTGACGTTCTTTACCGACAAAGACGGTGTCGACGACGGTCTTGAGATTATCGTAAATCAGACGGGCAGGCACACCGCCAAAGAAGGTAAATGCCCGGATGTGCGCATCAAAGACCATTTCCTGCGTTTCTCTGGGATAGGCGGCCACAAACATTTGGCGGCTATAGGCTAACCGGAAATGGGCGACTTTAATCGTTTGCATGATGCCAGCGATTTCCACCTGTTCCTGGCTCCAGTCAAACTGGCAGGCATCGGCTGGCAGAAACACCAACGGAATAAACGCTTCGGTGATTTTTGGACCATGTGCGCTGGATTTCCACTGTTTTACAAATCGTTGAATGCTGTCGTAGGCCCCGCCGTAACCTAGTTCCTGTAGCCCCTCAAATAGCCGTTGCGCTGTTCGGCGCCGTGATCGGGGTAGTTTGGATTCTTCTTCTAACCAGGAGGTTAGCTGGTCTTTATATTCATCGAGGCGGGGTGAAACCGTTAGCAGCCGCTGATATTTAGGCTGTTCGACGGTATTGAGATGTTTGCGTACGGTCGGCCGGGAGAGTCCCATTTCTCTCGCAATGGCAGAAATCGATTGTTTCTGTACTGAATGACGTCTTCTTATTTCGTAAATGATGTCCATATAAATC
>NZ_JBEONQ010000142.1:0-1146 GCF_040544445.1 Undibacterium sp. GrIS 1.8
TAGGACTTACGCAAAAACAAGAGAATTGTAACAAGATGTAAAGACGTAAACCTAAAAAAGAAAACGGGTGTGTACAGTTCTGGACATGCCAAAACGACCAACCCGCTTAGATTACTGCCAGTATTTATTGGTAACGTCGATCAATCACACGATCACCAATTTTGCCGACCACGTAGAAGATATGAGTCACGATGCGATCAATCGATTTTTGCGAGACGAGAAGATGACGCCTCACTTGGTGTGGGACAACGTGCGTGATCTGATTGCGGCGACAGCGGGTGGTTGCATCACGTTTGATGACACGATTATAGACAAGAATTTTTCGCATAAAATCGAGCTGGTAAGACGTCAATACAGTGGTAATGCGCACGGCATTATCAAAGGCATTGGGGTTGTTACCTGTGTGTATGTCAATCCGGAAACGAAGGAGCATTGGGTCATTGATTATCGTATTTACGACCCACAAGGTGATGGCAAATCTAAGCTCGATCATGTCAAAGACATGCTGACCAATGTGGTGCATCACAAAGGTCTGGCCTGCCGTACCGTGCTAATGGATACCTGGTATGCCACCAAGGAACTGATGCTCTTCATTGAGTCCTTGGGTAAAATTTATTACTGCCCCATCAAGAGCAATCGCTTAGTCGATGACTCACGTGGCGAACTGGACTATCGCCATGTCGATTCACTCGATTGGAATGAGCGAGAAGTAGCGCATGGCAAGATCATTAAGATCAGAGGATTTCCCAAAGAGCACAAGGTCAAACTGTTCCGCGTTACGGTGTCTACCCACCGCACGGACATGGTCGTCACCAACGACCTGACTCAAGATTTAACGAAGGGCGCACAACAAGCGTGTGCCTTGCGCTGGAAGATTGAGCAGTTTCACCGAGAAGCAAAACAACTGACGGGAATCGAACGCTGTCAATGCAGAAAGGCGAGAATCCAGCGCAATCACATCGCTTGTGCCATCCTTGTATGGGTTCGCTTAGCCGCTGTCGCAAAGCAAACTAGTGAAACCTTGTATCGCATTAAACATGGCCTGCTTGATGAATTCTTACGACAGCAACTTAAAAATCCGAGTATTACTATGCGTCTTGCATAAACCCGTTTTATTACAAAATTACGCTTTTTGCGTAAGTCCTA
>NZ_JBEONQ010000143.1:0-1100 GCF_040544445.1 Undibacterium sp. GrIS 1.8
GAGGTTCTTGCAAAACGAAACACCGGAGAGTAATTTTATTGCGAGAAGCGCAAAATAGATGAGAAAGGAGCGGCCATTTCTGGCAAGATGAAAGTGACTAAACAACCATCTGCGCTCCGCTATGAATCCTACACAACGCCTGCTGATAATGCAACGCTGGAATTTACTGCAACACGATTTGCTACCGGAGATAAAACAGCAATGCGGGTCACTGACGCCGAAGCTGGAAAAATTGATTCATGTACTAGACTGGGTGCGCATCGAAGAATTTGTGTCGGACCAATGGCAAGGGATAGGACGCAAACCGCATGACCGTGGTGCATTGGCCAGCGCCTTCATCGCCAAAGCTGTGTTGGGGCTCAATACAACAGCGGCCTTAATAGAACGATTGACGATGGATCGCAGTTTAAAACGGCTGTGCGGCTTTGAGATGTGGAAAGAAGTTCCGAATGAAGCCACTTTTTCGCGCGCCTTTGGCGAATTTGCCCAAGCCAAATTAGCGGAGAAAGTGCACGAAGCGCTGATCAAGAGTTATTTAGGCGACAGCCTCATTGGACACATCAGCCGTGACGGCACGGCGATTGCGGCGCGCGAGAAGCCGAAGAAACACATGAAAGTTGTTTCCGTAGAAAAGGCCCAAAAGCAGCGCCGTGGACGGCCAAAGAAAGGCGAGATAAGGCCGCCAAAGGAAGAGAAAGTGACCAAGATAGGCTGGCAGTTGACGCAAACTTTACCGAGCATCGTCAATGCTTTACCCAAAGAGTGTGACCGCGGCACTAAATGCAATGCGCAAGGTTATAAAGTGAGTTGGAACGGCTACAAGCTGCATATCGACACCGCTGACTGCGGCGTTGCCATCAGTGCGCTATTGACCAGCGCCTCGGTGCACGATAGTCAAACGGCGGTGCCGTTAGCAACGATGACGGCCGCACGAGTAACGAATTTGTACGATTTGATGGATGCAGCGTATTGCAGTGAAGAGTTAAGGGCACACAGCAAAAGTCTTGGCCACGTGCCATTAATTGATCACAACGCACGCGGCGGGGAGAAGAAACCGTTCGCCCCGCATGAACAACAGCGTTATAAAGAACGCACGCAAG
>NZ_JBEONQ010000144.1:0-1037 GCF_040544445.1 Undibacterium sp. GrIS 1.8
TGGCGACGACGCTGAGGCTGTTGCTTAAATCCTGAATCGTTGGATAGGGCAATGGCGGTGTCGCGCTGCCGACCGGAGTTTTATTGAACGAGGGGGCGGTGGAGATTGCCTTGAAAGTGGCATTCTTACGAGCGCCTATCGGATTAGACATAGGCTGTGTCCTCGCTGATTGCTGATACGGTGTCTTTTGCGACGCTGTCAACGGTTCGCATCTGTACCTTGATCGTATTGATCTCTTGAAGTAGACGATCTCGCTCCGCACAACTACACATGCGTGCCTCTGCAACGCGAATCGCTGCCGCATCATCTTTTATAAATACCGTGCGCCAGACCAAACTCAAGGTATGTGTATCTGGTTCGATGATGACAGTGTCAATCGATAGCGGGTGCTGGAGTAACTCACCGCTTTCCAGGCGCAGCAGAACAAAGCAGACATGCTTGGGGAGTGTCAAACTTAAAACAGTATCACCTTTGTCATCACGGTGCGTACCGTGGGTACCGGGTGGGCAGAGATTCGTGAGCGTGATGATCTCGTTGCCTTGTAAGTAGTGCGTTTGCTGATCTGGCGGTGCGGCATTCCACACTGCAAAGTCAAAGTCTTTTGGCAACCAAGCGTCACTTTGGATAAAGTGATCGTCTATCGTTCCTGTAAGTTTTATGCGGTCGGGATGCCCTTTGGCTCGGACACCTAAGCCAGCAAACAGACGTACGCCAACCTTGTCAGAGAGTTTTTTTCTGAGACAATGTAAAAATGGCCTTAGGGTTGTTGGATATTCGGGGTAATGAATTTGCGGCGCGGGTATTTTTGAGAGTCCGGTTGCTGCGATATACCAATTTTTTGTAAAACCACGACCAATAGGGTTGATATCAAATGCTGTGTGCGCAATCGTTCGCTGATCTACAGGTAACTCTGCATCGGGATGACTGCGTAATTGAGACGGCGTTAATTGATGTTTTTTATGAATAGATCGTGCCGCCTTGTCTGAGGCATTGATTTGGCATTGACCTCCAAACGTATATTCGGCACGCACAGGAAC
>NZ_JBEONQ010000145.1:0-1036 GCF_040544445.1 Undibacterium sp. GrIS 1.8
TAAATGCCCTTGTCCTTTGCGGTGCAGCCTTTCCATGGCAAATGGAGGACGGGCGCAATAGCGCAGTAATCGCTCTAGCCCAGCCCTGTCATCGGCTGCAATGTAAACACTGGCATCGACCGAAAAGCCGCCACCATGGCGCGCTAGCAGCATCACTTCGCCATCAATGCTGTCGAGCAAACCACGCTTAACGAAGGCACGTACGATGCGTCGTTTGGCTTCATTCTGCACCTGCGCGATGGTATCGGCACTGAGATGCGCCAGCGCATGAAACTTCACTTTGCTACCCACATCGCCATCGTCACCGTCATGCGCATCCACCGCCTCAAACACACCATCGACGACACAAATATGAAAATGCACGTGGGTATTGAGACTCGAGCCAAAACGATGAATGAAAGCGCAGGCCGCCAATTGCACCAGACGGCGATCGACTGCCGTAGCGCTGGGGCAATGTGCCTGCAGGCTAGCCAGAATCACCCGCAGAAATATCCGCAGTGCGGTATTGAGTGCTTTGGGATCATTCTGTAAAAAATAGCGTAAGCGCTTCGGTAGCGAGAGCACCCATTGCCGCACTGGCAGCTTGGGAAAAATGTGATCAGACAGATGCGCTGCCGTCTCGACCATGCGCCGTGTATTGCACGATGGGCAAACGCCGCGCCCTTTGCAGGAAAACGCGACCAGAAAATCATGACCGCAAGCATCGCAGCGGGCGCGGGCGAAGCCGTAAGCAAAGATGCCACACTCGAGGTATTTGCGGAACGCAGTCTCGACATAAGGCGCTGGCGTGTGCAGATCACCTTGCCCGTCAAATTGTCCGCTAGAGGCAAGCGCGAGCCAGGTTTCGAAGTGACCAGCGATGGTGCGATAAAACAGGCTTTGCTCAGGATGACGGACTTGGTACAGCGCGGGGGCTAGCTTGGGGGCGGCTTGACCTTGTACCGGACGCACTGATGCGTGCCGGGCATGTGGGCGGCAAACAGCGGCTTGCGGAACATCGGAATGACTGGTGGCTGACACGGCAGCAACATTCATA
>NZ_JBEONQ010000146.1:0-1024 GCF_040544445.1 Undibacterium sp. GrIS 1.8
ATTTTTCGTCCCAGCCAAGCCATCTGGGTAAGAAAGTGGATATCAACGACCCGATTGTCGCCAAAGCACTTGTCGATTTTAATGGAACACATGCTGACGAAGAAGCCAATAGCGGTCAGATGGGAGCGAAGATTCAGATTCTCAATGATGCACTTGCTAAGTTGGGTTATAGCCAGAAGTTGGTGTGGGCGATTAAAGCAGATGGCGGTACAGATGGCTATAACAAAGATACTGCTTATCAAAAAAGAGTCAAAAATCTAGATGGGCTTGATCCCAAAGATTATCCTAACGCCATTCTCAAAACAAACGAGGCACCTAAATGAAACGACGACATTTTATTCATCTACTCGGTGCTGCAAGTAGCATGATAGCGCTCCGTGGTTTGGCGCAATCATTACCGGGGGAACCAATACCTTTGCCTGTGGCCAATCTTCGAATTTCCGAAGAAAAGTATTACTCGATTTATCAGTCTGGCAAATATGTCTTCGTAGAAGATAAAATTCAGCAAAAGCTATGGGGCGCTGGACACACGGGGCCCAAAGGTGGCGCATTGCTTTATGTTCATTGTGGGTATGTGAACATCGATTTACATGGACACACGCTGGGGGCAGATTTTGGTGTTTCCGGAGTATGGTTGAATGCAAAACATAATGAGGATACTGCAAAAACATTTGCTAAGTTCTCCTACCCTGAGTCTGGCGACAATCGTATGGTCCGGCTCCACAATGGAACCATCGACCTTGCCCGTGGGGAGGATACCGGGGATGGCGTTGTATTTAATAACGAATGGCAAGCCAACACCAGTCGCGGCTATCTTGGTGATTCATCGCTTGTAGCCCGTCCGTTCATTTGGCAAGGGCAAACCAAAATTCCTCTTATCGACATTCCCTATGAGCGCAACGACTATACCCTGGAAAAACTCAAGGTACTGGCACATGACGTCGCTGTTTTACTTGAGGGAAGTCATAGCGTCATCAGAGATTGCATAATTGAATCAGCCGGTGGGGCTGCCGTGATCATCGCC